>JAGWBQ010000007.1:288431-288809 GCA_021295815.1 Gemmatimonadota bacterium
ATGCGGACACGCTCGTGGTTTCGGGCAGCTTCAGCGATCCTGACGGGGACGCCTTGACGTATACGGCGTCGTCGTCGGATTTGAGCGTGGCGACGCCTGCGGTGACGGATTCGACGCTGACGGTCGAGGGGCTCGCGAAGGGCACGGCCACGATCACGGTGACGGCCGCCGATGCCGACATGACGGCCACTCAGACCTTCACGGTGACCGTGCCGAACCGGGCGCCTGTCGCGGTCGAGACGATCTTGGCCCCGACCCTTGAAGTCGGCCAGTCGGCGGCGTTCGTGGTTTCGGCCAGTTTCAGCGATCCGGACGGGGACGCCTTGACGTATACGGCGTCGTCGTCGGATTCGAGCGTGGCGACGCCTGCGGTGACGG
>JAGWBQ010000008.1 GCA_021295815.1 Gemmatimonadota bacterium
GAGGCGTTCGCCCGCGAATACGAGGAGCGCCTGATCGTGACCGGGCGCATCCGCCGCCGCTAGCCGGTCCCGCCTGCCGCGGCATCTCGAGCTATTGTATGTTGAATCCGAGACGTAAGCTGTTGACCGGCAAGAATACGTAAACATCCGCCTTACCCCAAGTGCCCGGCGGAGATACCGGTCAGCAGCCCGCCGTGATTCGTAGCCGAGCGCCGAGCGGAGCCGGCGGGTGTTGTGGAAGCCCTCGATGAAGTTGAAGACTTCGCGGCTCGCCTCGGCTACCGTCGGAAATTGCCTCCGGTCGAGAAGCTCGCACTCGAGCTTCGCGGCGCACCGTCACCTGCGCGGGCGTCTTCCATCAGTCGGATCCCTTCCTCGGCACCTTGGTGTCGTGCATGGCCGCATTGTAGGCGAAGGCGGCCACGATGACCGCGTTCGTGACGAGTTCGTCAACAGGTAGGGTGTCGTAGAAATCGAGATTGGTGTGCCCGCCCGTGCCGCCCGCGCGCGCCTGCAGGAACTGGAAGGCGGGAAGACCGGCCCGGTCGAAGGGCACGTGGTCGGTACTGCCGACGCTCCGCGGCGAGATGGTGGTCATCCCGAGATCGTGAAACGGCTCCATCCAGTCGGTGAAGAGATCGCGGACGTTCTCGTTGCCCTGCAGCCAGATCCCGCGATAGAGGCCAGGTCCGTAGTCCTGGTTGAAGTAGACGGAGAAGTCGTCGTAGGCGGGCTTGGTGCCGTCCGGGCCGTCGGGGGTGCCGAAGTGGTCTTCGACGTAGGCGGACGATCCGAAGAGGCCCTGCTCCTCCCCGGACCAGAGCGCGATGCGGATCGTGCGACGCGGCCGGGCGCCGACCGCCTTGAGGATGCGCATCGCTTCGAGCATGACCGCCGATCCCGAAGTGTTGTCGCTGGCGTTGGGGCTGGCGTGCCAGGTGTCGAAGTGAGCGCCGATCATGACGACCTCGTTCGCCAGATCGCTTCCGGGGATCTCGCCGATCACGTTGCGGGCCTCGGTCGCTCCGGCGCCGTGGACATTGCGAACTTCCGCCTCGATGGTGACGGGCGTGCCGCGTTCCAGAATCCGGTACATGCGGTTGTAGTGCTCTGGCGTCACCGCGACGATCGGCACCGATGCGAGGGTGGCGTCCCGGTCCCACATGTCCACCTTCGCGCCCGGTCGCGCGAAACCGCGTACCGCCCCCGGCCAGCCGCTGTTCGATTCCAGGACGACTTCGACCCCCTCCTCGACGTAGAAGGCGAGGCGCTCGGCGGCGGCGAAGCCTTGCACAGGTCGAGTCGCGGCATCGGACGCGGACTGAGGTGGCTCGCGCGGTCGCGGCGGCGGCTCCGGCTCTTCCAGGGCGCGCATCTCTTGGTCGGTGCGGCGTGGAGTGCCCGCAGCGAACCGCCGGAGGTCGACGACGGGGGGCGGAGTGGACAGAACCGCCTTGCCACGAAGCTGTCCGCGCAGGGCTTCGAGGTCGCCGCCCGTTCGAATGTCCGCGATCACGACGTCGAGGGTGCGCTTGCCGTCGGTTCCCGGCGTGTGCGCAATCGGGTACGCGACCAGCGGCTGGTAGTCGGGTTCCAGCATGTGCACCGAGACGTACTCGTTGTCCCAGCTTGCTCCGTAATTCATAAAGG
This sequence comes from Gemmatimonadota bacterium, assembly GCA_021295815.1. Classification (NCBI taxonomy): domain Bacteria; kingdom Pseudomonadati; phylum Gemmatimonadota; species Gemmatimonadota bacterium. Next base: position 1,651 of record JAGWBQ010000008.1, read on the forward strand.
GCTCGCGGCGCGGGTTTTCGAGCCCGATCCGACGCATCTCCCCGAGAGCCCATTCCTGCGCGCGATCCATCGCGACCGAATTGGTCAGCCGCGCCCCGATGATGTCGGTCATGTACGACAGCGTGTTGGGGAGCTGGGAGCGGTTCAGCCCTTCGTCGCGGATGCGGGCGATCATGTCGTCACCCAGCGGGACTCCGTCGAACTCCCAGGCCGGGTCGATCTCGAATCCGAGGTGATCGAGGGCCGCGGCCGCGACATCGACGATGTTGGCGGGCCCTGGAGCCGGCCAGTCCGCGGTCGCCGGGCCGCTTCCCAGAATGAAGATGGTCATCTCCTCGGGCGAGTCGCCTCCGTGGCCGCCGTCGGCGCGCCGGCCGTGGTCGGTGCTCACGAGAACCAGCCAGTCTTCGTGCTCGTATCCGGGACGCTCGCGAATCGCATCGACCATCATGCCCACATGCCGGTCCGCCAGCGCGATCGCCTCCCGATATTCGCTGCCGATCGAACCGGTCCGGTGACTGGTCTCGTCGGGGTTGCCGAGATATACGAACATCGCGTCGGGGTCCGCCTCGCCGAGGTGTCGCGCCGCGCGGGCCGCGACCTCGCCGTCGGCCACGTCCCACCCCAGGTCGTAGCCGTCGAACACCTCGCGCACGTCGATCCCGACCGGAAGGGCCGGACCGGGGTCGCCCGGAAGCTCCGCCAGCGGCATCCAGTCGAGAGCGGTGAAGGTGGCCGTCTCGGGCCGGATCCCTTCGGCCCTGGCGAGGAACGAGGGAAAGGCCGCGTAGTCCCGTCCATCGAAGCTGTTGTCCGTGACGCCATGCTTGTCCGGCCATACGCCGGTCAGCATCGAGGACCACGACGGACCGCTGACGGAAGGGGTGGTGGTGAGCGCCCGGTCGGTGAACCATCCGGCTTCGGCGAGCGCGTCGAGGTTGGGGGTGGGGACCTCGGCAAGCACGTCCGGGCGGACCCCGTCGATGCCGATGAGCAGGACTTTCGGCGTGCCGCGCGATCCATCCGAGTACTGACACGTCCCCGTCGTGAGAGCCACCGCACCTACAAGAGCGATCCGGGTCAGTCCGACCCATATCGAGTCCATCGGGGCCGAAGCGATCATCGACGCTCTCTCCGCTTGCGCGGTGACCGCAGAAGGGACGGGTGTTTCGGCTGCCATGGGGAACGGGTCGCGGGGGTCCGACGGTTGCTCTCCCCAATCTGCCCACACTCAAGGACCGCCACAAGCCGCAGCAGCTCTCCCGTTCCGGCATCCCGCCCCGTCGGCACCGTCCCGAATCGATCGGCGGGCCTTCTCGGCGATCCGCTCGTCATCGGGAAAGGGCCGCCGCCACTCGAGTGCCCCGCCAGGGAATCGAACCCCGAACCTACTGATTAAGAGTCAGTTGCTCTGCCAATTGAGCTAGCGAGGCGGACAGGCGCCCAAGATAATGCCTGAACCCCCTGATCGGTCAAGGGGGTACGTCGCACCGGTCGTTGTCCGCCCGTTCGGGGCGCTCGTCCGGTCACCCCATCCAAACCATCGAACCTGTCAAATGCACGTCGCCAGACTCTTCTTCCGGCGGGCTCCGCTCCCATTTGGACGGGCGAGGCCGCACTCGCCTCGACCGGGAAGCCCGCCCGCTCGAGGCTCGTCCCGGCTCGGTCCGCGTACCGCTGTCCGAGGTTGCTCCTTCGCGGCGGTGACCGCTTTGGCCTGCACTCCGCCCGGTCCGCCCGAAGCCCTGGCGGCGCCGGACTTCGCACTGATCGGATCCGCCGTCCTCGAGCGTCTCCATCTGCAAGCCGGCGAGCGCATCCTTCTGGTCGGCGCCCCGGGACGCTGGGATCCGCTCCACGACGTCCTGACCGACGGAGCTCGGGCCGCCGGGGCCGAGGCTCTCGGTTCCTGGTCGGTGGCGGGAGCAGGGCCGCCCGAATGGTCGACCGAGTTCACGACACGGCTGACGGAGACGGAGGCCGACGGGCTCGTCGATGCGCTCTCCGTCGTCGACGTGGGCGTGATGCTGCCGGGCGCGACCCCGGCACATCCGGTCTACGCCGCCTATCAGGAGGTGCTGCGCGGCGGAATCGGCAGGGCGGTGCATTTCCACTGGCTCGGGGCGTACGACGGAAGCGGAGCGGAGCTGGAGGTGGACTCGGAAATCGACGCCCACTATCAGCGGGCTCTGCTGGAGACCGATTACGGATCCCTGGCCGAGCTACAGATGGCCTTCGAGGAGGCCGCGCGCGGAATGGCGGAGACCGACATCCGGGTGACGACGCCGATGGGCACGGACATCTCGTTCCGGATCGGCGATCGTCCCGTGACCCGCCAGGACGGCGACGCCTCCGCGGCGAGGGCTCTGCTCGCCAGAAACCTGATCGACCGCGAGATCGAGCTCCCCGCAGGCGCGATCCGGGTGGCTCCGGTCGAGGAGAGCGTGAACGGCCGCATCGCCTTTCCGGACGCGGTCTGGAGCGGTGAGTTCGTGCAGGGCCTGGTTCTCACCTTCGAGGGGGGAACGGTCGTTTCGGCAACCGCCGCCACCAATGTCGAGGCGGTCGAAGCTGAAATGGCCTCCGCGGCGCCGGCGAGCCGTTCGTTCCGAGAGCTCGCGTTGGGCTTCAACCCTCTGCTGGCTGTCACGGAAAACACGGCGGGCGCTCCATGGATACCCTACTACGGATACGGCGCGGGCGTGGTTCGTCTCTCCCTGGGAGACAACTCGGAGCTGGGGGGAGCGGTGACCGGCGGATACGTGCGCTGGAATTTCCTTACCGACGCGACGGTGACGGTCGGCGACGAAATCTGGGTCGACAACGGGAGGCTGGTACGCTGATGGCGCGTTTTCGGGGAATCGACTTCTACGACATCGGCTCCCTCCTCGGCGAGGAGGAGCGGATGGTCAGAGACACGATCCGTGACTGGGTGGAAGACCGGCTGATGCCCATCATCGGCCACGCCTACACCGAGCGGACGTTTCCGACCGAGATCATCCCCGAGCTCGGCGAACTGGGAGTGTTGGGCGCGAACCTTCCCGAAGAATACGGGTGTGCCGGTCTCGGCAACGTCGCTTACGGCCTCATCATGCAGGAGCTCGAGCGCGGGGACTCGGGGATACGCTCCTTCGCCTCGGTCCAGGGGGCGTTGGTCATGTATCCGATCCACGCCTTCGGCAGCGAAGAGCAGAAGCGCGAGTGGCTTCCTGGCATGGCGAGCGCCGAGAAGATCGGCTGCTTCGGCCTGACCGAACCCGACTACGGCTCGAACCCCGCCGGCATGGTGACCACCGCGAAGCGGACGGATTCGGGCTGGGTCCTGAACGGATCCAAGATGTGGATCACCAACGGTTCGATGGCCGACGTGGCGGTGGTGTGGGCGCAGACCGGCGAGATCGGAGACGTGCGCGGCATCCGGGGTTTCCTCGTACCCGCCGACGCTCCCGGCTTTACCGCTCGCGACCAGAAGGGCAAGCTGTCGCTGCTCGCCTCCGACACGAGCGAGCTGGCGCTCTCCGACGTGGAGCTCCCCGTCGACGCCATGCTGCCCGGAACCTCCGGAGGTCTCAAGCATCCCCTCATGTGCCTGACCCAGGCCCGTTACGGCATCGCCTGGGGAGCCGTGGGGGCCGCCATGGCCTGCTTCGACGAGGCGGTCTCCTACGCGAAGGAACGGGTCATGTTCGACACCCCCATTGCCGGAAAGCAGATACAGCAGGTGCGCATCGCCGACATGCTGACCGGAATCACGCAGGGTCAGCTGCTCGCCTACCGTCTCGGCCGGCTCAAGGACCAGGGACGCATGACGCCGCAGCAGGTCTCGCTCGCCAAGCGGGCCAACTGCTCCATGGCCACCGACGTGGCTCGGGAGGCGCGCAGGCTGCTGGGCGCGAACGGCATCCTCGTCGAGTACCACTCCATGCGTCACATGGCGAATCTGGAGTCGGTCTACACCTACGAAGGCACGCACGACGTGCACTCCCTGATCCTCGGCCAGACCGTGACCGGGCTGAGCGCGTTCTGACCGCTCCTGGACTAAACCTCCCGCAGGGCGGCGCCGCGCCGCCCTCGGTGCTCGTCGCGAGCTTCGTCCACGGTCTCCCGGGGCTGCTCGATGCCGGCGGTCGGCGGGCCCGAGCCTGCCTTGGACAACTCGCCCTCGACGGTGTATCTTTCCATTGCGAGCGTGCGCGGGGGGTCGCCGGCGGTGGCCGTATTGCACCGTCGGAGGAAAGTCCGAGCTGCGCAGGGCAGGGTGCCGGGTAACGCCCGGGCGCCGTGAGGCGACGGAAAGTGCAACAGAGAAGAGACCGCCGATGGCCGGAGGCGTAGCCTGCGGCACAGGCAAGGGTGAAACGGTGCGGTAAGAGCGCACCGGGCTGCCGGCAACGGTGAGCCGCTGGCAAACCCCACCTGCAGCAAGGCCAAGCAGGAGCGAGGGACGGCCCGTCCCGTTCGAGCTCCGGGTGGGCCGCACGAGGCCGTCGGCGACGGCGGTCCCAGATGAATGACTCTCGCCTCGCCCGCAGGCGAGGTACAGAACTCGGCTTACAGCGCGCGCTCGCCGCAGCTTCGACGCCGGGTACCGAACTTGAGCATCCGCAGGCTCCTTAGTGACCTGCGGCACAACCTAGTAAGTTACAGCTCGGCTACACCGCAGCCTGAAGCGTCACATAGCGCCCGTAGCTCAGTCGGATAGAGCGCATGCCTCCGGAGCATGAGGTCGCAGGTTCGAATCCTGCCGGGCGCATTTCTCCAAATGGAACGCAAGCCATGAGCAAGCTGCCCGCACTTCTGCTACCGGTTTTTCTTGTCGTCCCGGTTTCGGCCGCGGCGGTCCTCCAGGACTCGGAGGAAGACGAAGCCGGGCGGAGCCGGGTCGAAGACGTTCTGGGCGCCCTCGCTCTGAGGGAGATCGGACCCGCGGTCGCGGGGGGACGGATCGCCGACATCGCGGTGCATCCCGAAGATCGTTCGGTCTGGTATGTGGCCGTGGGGTCCGGCGGCGTGTGGAAGACGATTAACGCCGGTACGACCTGGACTCCGATATTCGACGACCAACCCAGCTACTCGATCGGCACGATCGCCATCGATCCCATCAACCCCGAGGTGGTCTGGGTCGGAACCGGCGAGAACGTGAGCGGACGTCACGTGGGCTGGGGTTCGGGCGTCTATCGGAGCCTGGACGGCGGAGCGAGCTGGCGCAACATGGGGCTCGAACGCAGCGAGCACATCGGCAGGATCCTGATTCATCCCGAGGACGGTCGGACCATTCTGGTGGCTGCGGAGGGACCGCTCTGGTCGGCGGGGGGCGACCGGGGAGTCTTCAAGTCCGTCGACGGCGGCGAGAGCTGGCGAAGGGTGCTTCGCGTCGACACCCACACGGGCGTCACGGATCTGGAGTTCGCACCCGACGACCCGGGCACGGTCTACGCCGCCACCTACCAGCGGCGCAGGCACGTGTGGGGCTTCCTGGGCGGCGGACCGGGCTCCGGCATCCACAAGTCCGTCGACGGCGGCGACAACTGGCGGGAAGTCACCACTGGCCTGCCCTCGGGCGACATGGGCAAGATCGGGCTCGCCACCACGCCGGCCGATCCCGCGCTCGTCTATGCGACCATCGAGGCCGATCCGAGCGAGCGCGGCTTCTACCGCTCGACCGACCGCGGCGAGAGCTGGGAACGACGCAACTCCTACATATCCGGCGGCACGGGTCCCCACTACTATCAGGAAATCGAGGCCTCGCCGCACGATCCCGATCTCGTGATCCAGATGGACGTCTTCTTCCAGATCACGCGGGACGGCGGGGCTAGTTTCGACCCCTTGGGCACCGGTCGCGAGAAGCACTCCGACAACCACGCGCTCTGGATCGATCCCGACGACCCCGAGCACATGCTGGCAGGTACCGACGCCGGGCTCTACGAGACCTTCGACCACGGGGACTCGTGGCGGCACTTCCCCAACATGCCCATTTCTCAGTTCTACAAGCTCGCGCTCTCCTCGCACGAGCCCTTCTACGCGATTCTGGGCGGCGCTCAGGACTTGGGAACGCTCTGGGGTCCCTCGCGCACGCTCAACGTCGAAGGCGTGCGCAACTCGGACTGGTACTTCCCGATGGGCGCGGACGGCTACGGCGTCCAGTTCGATCCGCTCGATCCCGACCTCTTCTACCTCATGACCCAGCAAGGCAACCTCTACCGGGTTCACCGCCGGGACGAGGAGGCGATCTCCATTCGGCCCCAGCCGGCGCCCGACGATCCGCCCGAACGCTGGAACTGGGACTCCCCGATTCTGGTGAGCCCGCACTCGCCGTCCAGAATCTACTTCGCCTCGCAGCGGCTTTGGCGAAGCGAAGACCGCGGGGACTCCTGGCGCGCCGTCAGCGGCGACCTCACCACCGGGACCAACCGCTACGAGCTGCCCTTCATGGGCCGGGTGTGGGAGCTGGACGCGCTCCACGACAACGGAGCCATGTCGAAGTACGCGACCGTCACAGCGATCTCGGAGAGCCCCCTCGCGGAAGGGGTCGTCTACGCGGGCACCGACGACGGTCTGATCCGGATGACCCCGGACGGCGGCACGAGCTGGCGGACGGCGTCTCCGCTTCCCGGAGTGCCCGAGCGTTCCTTCGTGAACGATGTCGAGGCCGCGCAGTCGGACACCGCGGTCGTCTTCGCCGTCGCCGACGCCCACAAGGTGGGGGACTACTCGCCTTACGTCTTCCGGAGCGACGACCGGGGCGAAAGCTGGGAGTCGATCGCCGGCGACCTGCCGCCGGACATGGTCGCCTGGGCCATCGAACAGGATCACGAAACGCCCGAACTTCTCTTCCTGGCCGCCGAGTGGGGGCTCTTCTTCTCGCCGAACGCCGGCGAGAACTGGCACCGGCTCAGGGGCGCACCCACCATCGCCTTCCGCGACCTCGAACTTCAGCGGCGCGACGGCGACCTCGTGGGCGCGACCTTCGGACGGGGCTTCTACGCGCTCGACGACTACTCGCCCCTCCGTGAGATCGCGCGGGGCGCGCTGGAAAACGAGGAAGGCGGCGTGTGGCCGGTGCGCGACGCGTGGTGGTACGTGCCCAACGTGCCGAACCAGGCGCAGGGACGCCCCACCCTGGGGAGCGCCGCCTACGTCGCGCCCAACCCGGAATTCGGCGCCACCTTCACTTACCACATGCCCGAACGGCCCGCTTCGGCGGCGGACGAACGCCGCGCACGAGAACGCGCCCTGCGTGACGACGGGCGCGACATCCCGTTCCCGGGCTACGACGCCCTGACCCTTGAAAGGATGGAAGGTGAGACGCTCGCCCTTCTCCGGGTCTCCGACGCCCGCGGCGTGCCGGTGAGGCTGATCGAAGGCTCCGTCCGGGCCGGACTGCACCGAGCGAGCTGGGACCTGCGCCATCCCGCTCCCAATCCGGTGAGCTTCGACACCCCCGACTTCACCCCGCCCTGGGTCACCGAGCCGGTAGGTCCGCTGGTGGCGCCGGGCGATTACTCGGTCCAGCTCCTTCGGGTGAGCGACGCCGGAGTGGAAGAGCTGGGCTCGCCGCGGAGCTTCACGCTCAAGCCGACTCCGGGGGCTCCGGGAACCGACTTCGTGGCCGTCGCCGAGTTTCAGCGCGAGACCGCCGGGCTCCAACGCCAGGTACAGGCGGCCGGGGCCGAGCTCGATCGGCAACGCGACCGTCTCAGATACATGCGGGCGGCGTTGCAGCGGACCCCGGGCGCCGACCTGACCCTCTACCAGCGCATCGACGCTCTGGATTCCGGTTTCGAAATACTCTCCAGACGACTGCGCGGCGATCCTGTTCGGGGCTCGCTCGACGAGTCGCGCGTGCCCGGCATTTCGGGTCGGGTGGGCAGCGTGGCCGGCGGTCACTGGAACACCCGGCAGCGCCCGACCGCGACCATGCGTTCCAACCTGGAGATCGCTCGCGGCGACTTTCAGGAGTTCGCCGTCGAACTGGCGGATTTGATTTCCGGCCCGCTCGCCGAGCTGGAAGAGGCTCTGGCCGCGGCCGGAGCCCCGTGGACTCCCGGCGGACCGATAGGCGGGATAGGCGATTGACTCGTCTACCGCCGTTTCGCCCCGCCGACGCACTATCTCCCCAACGCCCAACCGCATGACTCGCATCAAGCTCTCTCTCGTTCCCGTCGCGGCCGGTCTTCTGCTTGTGCCGGCCGCGCTTCCCGCAAACGCGCAGGAGCCCGCCGACCCCCGGGATCTCGGCGGCGGACGTTGCGCCGCCAACGTCTACAACTGCGCCGATACGCCCAATCCGCTCCCCGAGGCCACCACGGTGTGGATCGAGGAGATGACCTGGATGGATGTGCGCGACGCTCTGGCTGCAGGGAAACGGACCGCCCTCGTACCGACGGGAGGCGTCGAACCCAACGGTCCGTGGCTCGCGACCGGCAAGCACAACTACGTGCTGCGGGCCAACTGCGACGCCATCGCTCGCGAACTCGGCGACGCTCTGTGCGCACCGGTCCTGCCTTTCGTGCCCGAGGGCGGGATCGAACCGAGGAGCGGCCACATGACCAGCCCCGGCACGATCAGCGCCACGCAGGCGACCTACGAGGCCGTTCTCACCGACATCGCCCGTTCGCTCAGGGCTCACGGCTTCGAGAACATCATCTACTTCGGCGACTCGGGCGGCAACCAGACCGGGCAGCGGAACGTCGCCGAGAGGTTGACGGAGGAGTGGGGAGGCTCGCCGGTGGTGGCTCACGTCGGGGCTTACTACGACTACGCGAGCGTCCGCCGCCACCTGGAGGAAGAGCACGGCTTCCGGGCCGGCGAGGGAGACGGACTCCACGATGATCCCATCATCGCGCTCAACATGTTCGCGGACGACCCGAACTCGGTGCGCTGGGCGGAGCGGGTCGAGGCGGGTCTGGCCTCGATCGACGGCTTCTCGCTCGCCGACCGGGTGAGAAGCCTCGAGCACGCCCGCAGGATCGTGGCCTTCAGGGCGACGACCACGGCATCGGCCATCCGTGAAGCCGTCGCGCACGGCGGTACCGTTCCGCCGCCGGCTCCGGCAGCGAGCGACCCCGGCGCGGGAGGTGGCCGGACCCGTACGGGGCCACCGCCGCAGCGGCCCGACCCCGACCCGCGCGACATGGGAGGCGGGCGCTGCGCCGCGAACATCTACAACTGTTCGGACACGCCCAATCCCCTGCCGCCCGTCTCCACGCCGTGGATCGCCGAGATGACCTGGATGGACGTGCGCGACGCTCTGGCGGAAGGCAGAACCACGGCGATCATCCCGACCGGAGGCGTCGAGCCGAACGGCCCCTGGCTGGTGACGGGAAAGCACAACTACGTGCTCAGGACCAACTGCGCCAAGATCGCAGCCGCGCTGGGGAACGCCCTCTGCGCCCCCATCGTGAAATGGGTCCCGGAGGGCGGCCACGATCCGCAGACCGGACACATGCGCAGCCCCGGCACCATCTCGCTCACTCAGGATACCTACGACGCGCTGCTCACCGACATAGCGCGCTCGTTGAAGGCACACGGCTTCACCGACATCGTCCTCATCGGCGATTCGGGCGGCAATCAGGCCGGCCAGGAGCGAGTCGCGACCGCCCTCAGCTCCGAGTGGGGCGGATCGGCCCGGGCTTACCACATTCCGGAGTACTACCGCGCCCCCGACGCCCGGAACTTGCTCGTCGAACGAGGAATGGCGCCTTCGCCCGACGACAGCGACGGGCTCCACGACAATCCCACGATCACCCTCAACATGATGGTCGCGTCTCTGGCTTCCGTGCGCTGGCACGAACGCATGGCGGTGAGGCAGGCGAGCATCGACGGATTTTCGCTCGAGGATCTCAGGCAGTCGCTGACGCTTGGAAACGAGATAGCGCAGCTCCGAGCCCTACGAGCGGCGAGGGTGATCAGAGAACGCATCGAGGCCGACGACCGTCAGGCCGGCAAGACAGGTGGAAGACGATGAGCCCGAGAAGACCCGCCGCCCCGCGCACGCTCGGCGGAAGACCCGACATTGAAGCTGTCGCGAATGAGTGCGGCGAGCGGCTCCCGTCGAGCGAGGAGCCGATCCTGCGCAGCGTGATTCGCTACTTCGAACGCACCGGCACCGACATCGACGTGGCCCGTTCGGCCCGCGGGCACACCGTGGACCTGCTGCTCAGGCGTATCCGCGCCGAGTCCTTGAGGGCGTTTGCGAAACCGGGCGAGGGTCCCAGACCCAGCGAAGGGCAGAAGCGGAGCTACCAGCGTCGCCTGACCTATCTGTCCACGAAGGTCAAGAAGGTCTTCCTTTCGGAACAGGTCGAGACCAACGAGGTCCTTCTCGCCGCCGGTCTCGAACGGAACCGGCTGGGCAAGCTCGCCGAGATGCGTCCGACTCCCGGACTCTTCAGCCGGCTCCACAAGGACGCTCGCGCGGGGGCCGGGGACGGTCGTCGCAAGCGCGGCACGACAGCCAAGAAGGTCTCGCTCGACACCACCTTCGACGATCTCGCCACCTTGGTGAGCGTCGACGCCGACGGGCTCTGGGATCGGCTCGTTCCCTGGCTGCAGGAGCACAATTTCGAGGTGATCGATCTGGAGGCGGACGCCGACGCTGAGAGGGATAGCCGGGAAATCTGAAGCGGACGCGGTCGGGCTCCCGACCGCTCAGCTCACCGGTCGTTCCCGCAGGCGAGGCCTGAGCACGGTCCCGAGGGCGTAGCGGGCGAGGGTTTCGTTCAGCTCGTCGAGCCGCTCGCCCAGCAGCTCTTCCACGCGTGCCCGGTGCGCACCCCAGCGGACCCGCAGGTCGGTGAGCACGTCCCGCGAACCCCGGCTCACCCCGGCGTCGGCCGATTCGGCGTTGCCGTGCAACCACACATATTGGAATTTCAGGCGGGAAGGGAAGTTGATGACGGTCTGGCCGTCCACCACCCGGGCCTGATAGAGCGAGTCGGCCGCAGCTCCGAGATCCGCGGCGAGCGAATCCGCCAGCGGTTCGGCCTGGTCCGCGCCGGGCCTCCCGTCGATGAGTTCGACGACCTTCTCTATCTGGGCGCGCACGTCGTTCACGTCGGTGGCCGCGAAGTGCACCTGGGTCAGCTCGGCCGCCACCTCGGCCACGAATGCGTCCTGTTCGCGGTACTCGGCAATGGTCGCGTCGGAACGGGGATCGGCGAGTACCTCCAAGCGCTGCTCGTCGCTCCAATCGCCCAAACGGGCCCGTGCCAGATAGGTTCCCGGAACCACGCGCCTGCCGGCGAGCGAGCCGAAGACGTAGGCCTCCGGAATGTTGGGGATGCGCTCGTGGCGAAGGTCCCAGCTGTAGCGGTTGTGGCCGGATTTGAAGGGCAGGGGAGAGGCCTCCGGCGAGAGCTCGGGATCGGGGTGCGACGACAGGGTCCGCACCAGCTCGCCCGACTCGGTGAGGAATTCGAGAGTGAGGGTGTCGGTCTCCGCCACCCCGTCGGGGAGCACCACGTCGATGATCGCTCCCGTCGGCGGATTGCGGCCTACGTTTCCGCTGCCGCCGAAGCCGCCTCCTCCGCCCGCGATGCGGTAGGCGTGCCGGGGAGCGAGCAAGGCGATTTCGTCGAAGTCCTCCCCTCGGATTTCGTGGTCGGGGAGCTGCTGTACGGGTGACAGGTCGTCGAGTATCCAGAAGCCGCGTCCGCTCGTGGATGCGACGAGGTCGTTCTCTCGTATCTGGATCGCGAGATCGGTTATCGGCGTCACCGGCATGTCGAGCTGGAAGGGCTGCCAGCGCCGCCCTGCGTCCCAGGAGACGTAGAGGCCGAGTTCGGTGCCCAGGTAGAGAAGACCGGGTCGGATCGGGTCCTCCCTGACGACCCGAACCCAAGCTTCCTCGGCGACGCCTTCGGTCCGCTCGTTCCAGCTCTCACCGTAGTCGTCGGTGACGAAGACGCGCGGCGCGAAGTCGTTGAACTTGTATCGGGTGAAGGCGACGTAGGCGACGGCAGGATCGTGCGGTGACGGCTCGATGGCGTTCACCAGCCCCTCCTCCATCCCGTCCGGCGTCACGTTCGTCCAGCTCGCACCGTTGTCGCGGGTGATGTGGACCAGACCGTCGTCGCTGCCGGTCCAGATGAGACCGGCCTCGAGCGCGGACTCGGCGACGTAGCTGATGGTGCCGTAGATCTCGCCGCCGGCCCCTTCGTTGGTGATGGGCGCGCCGCCGTAGCCCTGCCTGGCGTCGTCGTCGCGGGTCAGGTCCGGGCTGACCTCCTCCCAGGTCATGCCTCGATCCCGGGTCCGCACGAGGTGATTGGCCGCGTGATAAATGGTGGAGGGGTCGTGGGGCGAAGCCGCGATAGGGGCGTTCCAGTTGTAGCGGTAGCGCATTTCCCGCCCTTGAAGGGCCGCCGGCAGCACGGGGTAGACGCCGATGTCGCGGGAACCGCCGGTTCGATGGTCGTATTCGCTGATGATGCCCATGTAGCAGCCGGCGTAGACCAGACGAGGATCGACGGGGTCGAACGCTGTGAAGGCGCTCTCGCAACCTCCCACGGCATACCAGTCCTTCCAGGTGATGCCGCCTCGGCCCCGGCTTGCGATGGCGACGGTGGAGTTGTCCTGTTGCCCTCCGTAGACGTGGTAGGGGAAGCGGTGGTCGACGGCCACCCGGTAGAACTGCGCGGTCGGCTGGTTCCGCTGGGTGGACCACGAGGCGCCGGTGTTGAAGGTGACGTTGGCGCCGCCGTCGTTGGCGTTGATCATGTTCGCGTTGTCGACGGGATTGATCCAGAGATCGTGCTGATCCCCGTGCGGAACCGAAACGTTGGCGAAGCTGCGTCCGCCGTCGATCGAACGCATGAAGGGCGCGTTCATGACGTAGACCGTCTCGCGGTCCACCGGATCGGCATAGACCTCGATGTAGTACCAGGCCCGGGCGCGAGCCGACCAGTTGTCGCTCACGCGGCTCCAGGTCTCGCCGGCGTCGTCGGAGCGGTAGAGGCCGCCGTCGGGATCGGCCTCGACGAGAGCGAAGACGCGGTCGGGATCGGCTCGCGACACGTCGATGGCGGTCTTGCCCAACGGTCTGGGCAGAGCCTCGTCGATCCGGTTCCAGGTGTCGCCGGCGTCGGTCGACTTCCAGAGACCGCTCCCCGGCCCCCCGCTTCGCACCTGCCAGGGGTAGCGCCGGTGATCCCAGAACGCCGCGTAGAGGATCCTGGGGTTGGTCATGTCCATGCTGAGGTCGGAGGCGCCGGCCTCGTCGCTCACGAAGAGGACGAGTTCCCAGGTGCCGCCGCCGTCGGTCGAGCGATAGACGCCGCGCTCGGGGTTGGCGCCGTAGGCCGCTCCCTGCGCCGCGACGTAGACGAGATCCGGGTCGTGGGGGTGGACGCGGATGCGCGAGATGTGCCGGGTGGCCTCGAGGCCGAGATGGGTCCACGTGCGTCCGGCGTCGGTCGAGCGGTAGAGGCCGTCGCCGTGAGAGGTCATGACGCCGCGGACGGCGTGCTCGCCCATACCTGCGTAGACGACGTTCGGATCGGACTCGGCAACCGCGAGCGCCCCGACCGAGGACGTGCCCAACTGACCGTCGGTGACGTTCGTCCAAGTGATGCCGGCGTCGCCGGTCTTCCAGATTCCTCCGCCGACCGTGCCCATGTAGTAGGTGGTCGGGTCGGACGGCACTCCGGTCACCGCCACCGAACGCCCGCCGCGGAAGGGTCCGATCTCTCGCCAGCTCATCGACTGGTAGAGCGCGGGGCTTACAGCGTGTTCGACCTCCTGGGCGGCGAGTGCGGCTTGCGGGGGTAGGGCTAGCGGGTTCGAAGGCGCGAGCGGTTCGCTTGCGGCCAGGGCCGGCACGGCGAGGGCGATGAGGAGGGTTCCGGTGCGCATGGCTGATGGTGTCGAGTGTGACTGTGGGTGGGACGGACGGGCCTGAAGCCCGGATCGGTGGCCGGCAGCCCGCTGACGACCTTCTGCAAGCGCCGAGCGCGATGTGGGGGCTGGGCGCGGCGCTGGCGGAACGGTCACGCGGGGCGTTCGAGCCGCCCCAGCACGCCCTCGGCGGCGACTGCGGCGGCCAAGAGCTCCACGTCGCGTTTCCGACGTCCGACGAGCTGAAGTCCGACCGGCATGCCGGCGTCGTCGAGCCCGCAGGGCAGGGTGATGGCGGGCAGGCCGAGCATGCTCGCCGGGCAGGTGGGCCGGAGAGCTGTCGAATTGACCGCCACATAGCGACCGAGGTCGGCCTCCACCTCGGCCAAGGTGGGCGGAGTCAGCATGGCGGTCGGCAACGCGATCAGGTCGACCTCCGTGAAGAGGGTGTCGGCCCGGCTTTGGAGTCGTCCGAGGCGGTGCAAGGTGGCGGTGTGGCGCTCCGAACCGAGAACGGGTGTGTCGCCGAATCGGGAGGCGACAAGCGGGTTCAGGCGGTCGCGTCGACCTGGTAGTCGCGTGTCGAGGAAGTGAACGAGCTCGGCGCCGGGGATCCCGCCGGTAAGGTAGAGGTCGGCGGCGTCGTCGAGGAGACCGCCGTCGGTCGCCCGCACGCCCCAGCCGGAGTGCGCGAGGCGGTCGACGGCACGGCGCAGCCCGCGGGCGATGTCGCCCTGGGTCTCCCGCCAGATACCGCACTCTGGCACCCCGACCCGTCGCCTTCTCGGGGCGTGGGCCAGACAGCGCATGAGGAAGCCGGAGCCGTCCCCCCATTCGGGATCGACGGAACCGAAGAAGTAGGCCTGATCGAGAACCGAACGCGTTAGACCGCCCGCGACGTCCAAGGTGGGCGAGAGGGGCACGATGCCTTCGGTGCTCCACCTTCCGGTCGAGGTGCGCATCCCGACCGCGCCGGTCATGCCGGCCGGGATCCTGATCGAGCCACCGGTATCCGATCCGAGAGCGACGAGCGCCGAGCCCTCGGCGAGGCTGACTCCCGCCCCCGACGAAGAGCCTCCGGGAACGCGCCGGCACGCGCGATCCCAAGGGTTGACCGGCGTATCGGTCTCGGGATTCACGCCGACCGCTCCGTAGGCGAACTCGACCGTGTGCGTCTTGCCCACAAACACGGCCCCCTGGTTGCGCAGACGAGCGACGAGCCAGGCGTCCCTGCTCCACGGTCCGTCCGGGAGGGGTTCGGAGCTTCCGGCCGCGATCGGCCAGCCCTCCACACCGTAGAGGTCCTTGACCGATACCGGGATGCCGCACATGGAGCCTGGATCGGCGCTCCCCGAGCGTCCGGCTGCCAGCAGTCGATCAGCGGCGGCGGCCGCCGCCAAGGCTGCGGCGGCGTCGAAATAGGCGTAGGCGCGGCGCTCGGGGCCGGTGAGTTCGTGCCTGCGCACGGCCTCGGTAGCGAGATCGAGCGCGCAACATGCTCCCGAGCGCAGCCCGGAGGCTATCTGCAACAGCGGCCACTCGAGGGGGTGCCCGTCTTCGGTCACGGCCGCCTCCTGTTGGGAATGAAGCGACCCTGCAAACCCAGGACTCTTGCTCCGTTGGACATCCCTCCTCCTCCGGTGGTTCCGGAACCGCGAAATGCGAAGGTCCCGTTCTTGGGACCGTGTTATCTTACCGTTCGATAACCTACCGCCTGCGTCCAGACCATGGCAGTATCGGCAAAAGACAAAATGGGGCTCCTCCTGCTCACGGCCACGACTGTCACCGTGGCTGTGCACGCAAAGCCCTGGCAGAGCGCCGCCGCTCCGGACGGCCTCGCCGTTCTGGCCAATACGGTCGTCGAGCGGACCGGAGTCTCGACCGTCGTCTTCAGGGACTTCAACGTGCTGCCCATGGACCGGGAGACCGTCCTGTACCGGCACGTCGTCGTGGTCGAAGACGGAGAGATCGTCGAGGTAGGCAGGCTAGGGGGCGTGCGCGTGCCGCCCGACGCGCAGGTCGTCGAAGGCCACGGCAGACGTTTCCTCATGCCCGGCCTGACCGACGCCCACGTCCATATCGACGACCGCGCGCACGAGTGGCTTCCGCAACTGTTGGCCCACGGAATCACCACCGTCTTCTCGGTCACCGATGCGCTGCCGAGCCGCGACGACGGGCGGGGGTTGCCCTCGCCCAACGTCTACCGTACCGGCCACGTCACCTTCGCCGGCAAGGAAGAGGAGGGCTCCGAGTCCTCCGGGTTGGCGGGGCTCTGCACCCACGGTCTGACTCCAGCCATGCTCGGGATTCACCTTCCGGAGGATCTCAGGTCGGTCGCCGTCGACTGGTCCCGTTCCGGCATCTGGCTCACTTCTCGCCTGGTCGCGTTCGACGCCGTGGCCCGGCAATGGGGCTCGCCCGAAGAGTTCGCCGCCGAGCTGCGTCGCCGGCCGTCGCGAGATCTCACGAGCGAGATGCGACGAGCCTGGACCGTCGACAATCCCTACACCGCCCTCGACCCGGCCCTGCGTTCCCGCGCGGCGGAGCTCAGCGACTTCAAGCACAGGCTGATCCGGGAGCTGAAGACGGCGGCCTCGCCGGTGCTCGCGGGCACCGACACGCCCATGCCGCTCGTCGCGCCCGGCGCATCCCTCCTCGATGAGTTGAGAGCCTTGGAGGACGCCGGGTTCTCGCGTTACGAGGCGCTGGCTGCGGCCACGACGGCTCCGGCCCGGTTCATCCGCACCTTCATCGATCCGTCCGCGAGCTTCGGCGTGATCCGGCCTGGAGGCCGCGCCGATCTCGTCATGCTCGAAGGTGACCCCTTGGAGGAGCTCGCCGTGCTCTCGCGCCCGCTCGGTCTTCTGGTGCGCGGGGAGTGGATACCCGGCGAATCGTTGGAGGCGTGGAGCGCGGCTCCCCGCAGGAACGCTCTCGACAGGAATCCGGTGGGGGGCTGAACGCGCCGGATCGTCGGAGCTTCTTTAGGGTAGCAGCGACATTCACTCGGACGATGAGCGAGGAACACCGATGAACACGGCAACCGAACAGACAGCGCCGGCGACGATTGAAGTGAAGATGAAGACGCTGGAGCTTGCCGGAGCGCTAAGCATCTGGATGCTTCTTGCCTCGATAGCTCTCCAGGCGGTATGGGTGCATAGTGTAGTGGGCCTTACGCAGTTGGCAATTGCGACTGGCGCTCTAGCCGTATTTCCCGCAGGAGCGGGTGTTCTCATGTGGTGCCATCTCAGGCGACGGAAGGCGAAGCGCACCATCGTGACCTCTGAAAAAACAATCCCCGAAACGTTTGAAGTGAAGACGTTGGCGGTGAAGTTCTTCGCCGTGTACGTAATCAGTTTGGGTTTTGCCTTGGTAACCTATGTGGCCGGATTGGTCTACTATGGTGTAGATTCCGTGTGGTTGGCAATAGCGGCAGGTGTTTGCGTTCTAGCCGTACTCGCCACAGGGGGTGTTCTCTTTCGGAAGCATGTTGGGTAGCGGACGGCAAAACGCACTGGAGTTGCCCCGCTAAGACGGACATGTTTCCTTTGGGTGCAACCAAGGAAGTGAGACATGGCGGGAAGAAGGCGAGGGCGGTATCCGCCCGAGTAAAGGGAGCGTATCGTCGAGCTGGTGAGGGCCGGGCGTAGTCGGGGGCTCTGGCCCGGGAGTTCGAGGGGCGTCCGCACTCGGATCCCCGCGGCCCTCCTGGCCGACGGAGAGCGTGCGTGCCGCAAGCGGGTGGCTCGGCTGATGAGGGAGCTGGGCATCGTGGGCCTGACGCGCCGGCGCTTCAAGACGGGTACGACGAAGAGGGACGCCAAAAACCAACCGTCCGTGAAAGCGGGGCAGGTCCACTCGTAAGAACCGGGTGCCGGAAGATCGAGTCGAGAGCCCGAATCGCATACCGTGAGTTGGTGACCTTCAGGACAAGGTCCTTCATCTCTTCGTAAGGAAGAACTCGCACCAGCCGCTCCAGTCGTCGTCGCGCGATACGGATCGCAGCTGCCGGTCACGCAGAGTGGCGCGGTCCTCTTCTTCCAGCTCGTCAACAGGCGCTACGGCCACGCCTCGACCGTGCCGACCTCGAACAAGGGCTTCGAGGAATGGGGCAGGATCCTCGGCGACGAGGTCATGGCCGCCGCCCTGTTGGACCGGCTGCTCCATCGGTGCCACATCGTCAACATCCGGGGCAACAGCTACCGGATGCGCCGTCACGCGGAGCTCTCGGCGAGATGCGCTTGGTCTCTTTCCACGATTCGGCTTCCGCTTCGGTAGCGGACGGGCGACGCCGTACAGGGCTCGCTAGCCCGGCCGCATCTCCCGAGCAAGGACGGACCGATCGACCTTGCCGCCCGCATTGAGCGGCAGACTGGCGCGGAGGTGCCAGAGTCGTGGACGGTGCGACGGCGCTAGGCGGGTCCGCGTCCACTCGTCGAGCTCCGCCAAGTCGAATTCGCCCTCGACCGGCACGACGCACGCGCACACCTTGTCGCCCCAAAGCTCGTCGGGCAGACCGATCACGCACGCCTCCGCGACCGCCGGATGCTCGGCCAGAACGTTTTCCACGTCGCCGGCCTCGATGGTGGCTCCTCCGGAAATGATGCGGTCGCTTCGTCTGCCGGTGATCCAGAGGTCGCCGTCTTCATCCAACCGACCTAGGTCGCCGGTCCGAAACCAGCCACCGGCGTCGGTCCGAGCGGCGAGGACGTCACCCTTCACCAGTATCTCGCCACCGGGGGAGATGGCGATCTCGACGCCGGCGATCGGCCTGCCCACGGCGCCCGGCTTCCTCCGTACCTCCTCCGGGGTCGCGGTCGCCGCCTGGGAGGTGGTCTCGGTCATTCCGTAGGTGAGGGCGATCGGCCATCCCCGTTCGATGCACCGATCGACGAGAGCCCCAGGGGTGCGCGCGCCGCCCACGAGCACTAGACGGAGCGCGGACGGCGGGTCGCCGCCGGACAGATCGAGCAGGCGAGAGAGCTGGGTCGGCACCAGCGAGAGATGCGTGACCGGCCCCGGATCTCCGTCGAGCGCCCGCCCTATCTCCGACACGGAAGGCGCCGCGCTCGAACCGGTCACCGCCAGCCGACAGCCCAGCAACCAGGCTCTGGCGACCACCATCAGCCCACCCACGTGCGCGGGGGAGAGGGAGGCGAGCCAAGTGTCCGAGGAGGTGAGGCCGAGTCTCTCGGAGCCGGCCTTCACGCTCGCCGTCACGTTTCTCCGGCTCAGGGACAGATAGCGGGGGATGCCCGAGGTGCCGGAGGTTCGGACCATCGCGACCGGAGGGCCGCCCGGCCACCGAGACGGTCCGGGGTCCTGCCCGGAATTTTCGGGCACGGCACCGAGGTGCGTTCGCGCCGCTTCCATCTCCCGGGCCGGAAGCAGCGGGTTGATCGGGGCGGGAACGGCTTCAAGCCGCCAGCAAGCGAGCAGATCCAGCACGCCTTCGACGTTCGCGGTGGAGAGCAAAGGGCAGAGGGAGCCGCGGCGCAGCCCGTTTCGGCGCAGCTCCTCCATTCGGGAGCCGACGCGGCCCTCGAGCTCCCTGCCGCCGAGCTCGCCCTCGCGGGTAACCAGCGTGAACGAACTTCCACCCCTGAGCAAGCGCCCTCCGATGCTAGCCTGCCGCCAAACCGAACGCCAGCAGCGCTCCGTAGACCGCGAGCGCGCCTGCGGTGGCGCCGAGTGCGGGTACGAGTGCGACGGGCTGTCGGGCCCGAAGAACGAGCTTGAGCGGGCGAACGGCGAACGCCATCGCAAAGAGCGCGCCGAGGCTCGCCGCCGGCCATCCGAAGCAGCTCCAGCCGACCACCGGAACCGCGACCGCCACGGACAGGCAGGCGACGTATTCCGCCCGAGCGGCGGCCGCTCCCCAGATAACGGCGAGCGTGCGCTTGCCCACTGCCCGGTCGGTGTGGCGATCGCGCAGGTTGTTGGTCACCAGAATGGCGGTCGAGAGCGCACCGACGCCGGCTCCCGCCAGAAACGCGTCGGTCCCAGGCCAACCCGACGGGTCCTGGAGATAGACTGTCCCGCCCACCGCGACCAGTCCGAAGAAGAGGAAGGCGAAGATGTCTCCCAGACCGTTGTAGCCCAAGGGGTAGGGCCCTCCGGTGTAGGCCACCGCGCAGACGAGCGACAGCGCCAGCACGACCGCCATCGGCCAGCCGCCGATGCTTGTCAGCCAGACACCGACGCAGGCGGCGCAGGCGAGTGCCACCAGCATGCCGTTCCGAACCGCTGCGGGCGTCAGGATGCCGGCCTGCGTCACCCGGGTCGGACCGACTCGGTCTTCGGTATCGGCTCCCTTGACGAAGTCATAGTAGTCATTCGCCAGGTTGGTCGCGATCTGGATCGTTCCGGTGAGCGCGAGCGCACCGAGCGTGGGAGCTGGAGCGAAGAACCCGTGGTGCTCCGCAAGTCCGCCGCCTACGGCGACCGGCGCGACCGCGGCCCAGAGCGTCCTGGGGCGGGCCGCCATCGTCCAGGCGCGGAGCCGCGAGATTCCGCTCACCAGGGCAACCAAGGGTAGTCCCGGAACTGGGGCTTGCGCTTCTCGACGTAGGCGCGCTTGCCTTCCTGGCCTTGCTCGGTCATGTAGAAGAGGAGGGTCGCGTTGCCCGCGAGCTCCTGAAGTCCGGCCTGTCCGTCCAGGTCGGCGTTGAAGGCGCTCTTTAGAAGCCGGATCGCCAGCGGACTCTTGTCGAGTATCTCCTGGGCCCAGCGCCAGCCTTCGTCGTCCAGCTCGTCCAGGGGGACGACCGTGTTGACGAGCCCCATCTCCAAAGCCTCTTCCGCCGAGTACTGCCGGCAGAGATACCAGATTTCGCGGGCCTTCTTCTGGCCGACGCTCCGTGCCAGGAAGGACGAGCCGAAGCCTCCGTCGAACGAGCCCACGATGGGGCCGGTCTGGCCGAAGACGGCGTTGTCCGCCGCGATGGTGAGGTCGCACACCACGTGAAGGACGTGGCCGCCGCCGATGGCGTAGCCCGCCACCAGCGCGATCACCGGCTTGGGCATCGAGCGCATGTAGCGCTGGAGTTCGAGGACGTTGAGACGCGGCACGCCGTCGGAGCCGACGTAGCCGGCCTCGCCGCGCACCTTCTGATCGCCCCCTGCCGAGAAGGCCCACTTGCCGTCCTTGGCCGGCCCGTTGCCGGTGAAGAGCACGACGCCGATCCCGATATCCTCGCCGGCATCCACGAAGGCCGCCTGCAGCTCCGCCAGCGTCCGGGGTCGGAAGGCGTTGCGCACCTCCGGACGGTTGAAGGCGATGCGGGCGACGCCGTCCGCCTTGTGGTAGGTGATGTCCTGGTACTCGGCGACCTGTCGCCAGACCGGCTTCTCCATGTCGTCCCGCTCCTCTTCTTAGAAGGCTAAGTTGTCTTCGGCGGCCGGAGACGGCAGGCCGCCAGCGCGGCGGTGACTCTTTGCGAGACCGCTTTCGCAGAATCTCCTCGCAACCGGTGATCCCGGCTCCTATCGAGCTTCACCCTGACGATGGTCGTCTTCCCCGCCTCGAGTGCTTCGGCTGCGGCCCGGCCGACCTCGGCGATTTCGACGGTTGTGGTCGCGGCCCCGTGCGTCGCCCCCGCATCGGAAAGATCGCTCCCGTGAGGAGTGGCGAAGAAACGCGTGAACTCGGGCTCGCGGTCGGCTATGGGCAGCGCGTGAAATATCCCGCATCCGTCGTTGTCGGCAAGTACGAAGATCACCGGGATACCGTCTCCGCTCCACAGTAGACCGTTCCGGTCGTGCAGGAACGCCACGTCTCCGATCAGGCAGAGGGTCGGTCCGACCGTCGCGGCGCTCACCCCGAAGGCGGTCGAGACCACTCCATCGATACCGCTGGCGCCCCGATTTCCGTAGACCGCAAGCGGCTCCGAACGCGCACCGCCGAACGCGTCGAGATCGCGCACCGGCATGGAACTCGACACGACCAGGCTCGATCCCGTGGGCATTGCATCGACGAGCTGGGCTGCGATGTAGCCCTCGTGAGGCTCGGACCGGTTCTCTGCGAGCGCCGAACGCGCGGCGGTCTCCGCAGTGAACCAGGCTTCCCGCCAGGAGGGGTCCGTCCTCGCGCGGTTCTTCGGTTCGCCACCGCTTACGGCCAGTTCGGCGAGCACGCCCGCCGGGTCCGCCACGAGGTAGTGGCTCGCGCTGGCGAGGTGGTCCTTCCAGCTCGCTCCCCCGTCGATCACGACCTGATGGACGTCCCGGTGGCGATCGATCCAGTCCAGAAGCGCCGAGGATGTGGGGGAGGGCCCGACACGGATGACGATCTCCGGCTCGAGCGACGCCGCAACTTGGGGATCGCGGAGGAAGAGATCGTAGGCGGCGACGGCTTGGGCGGCATCTCCGCCGTAACGTCCGCCGGAGAGAGGATCCGCCAGAAGCGGGTAGCCGCTCGACCGGGCGAAGGCGCGCAGACGAGGTCCCAGGCGTTTGGGATCGGAAGCGGGACCGGCGATGATCACGCCTCGGGCTCGAGCCTCGACCATTTCCCGAAGCTCGGTCAGCGTTTCGGACGAGAGGGCGCGGCGCCCGCGCTCGACCCGCAGCGGCGGCGGACCGGACAATACGGTCTCCACACCCCGCCTCGGGTCGGCTTCCTCCGCAGGTTCGAGCGGCTTGTCGAAGGGGAAGTTCACGTGCACCGGTCCTGCGGGCGCACCCTTCGCCTCCGCGACCGCCCGATGCGCCAGCGCCCGGAGGTGACGGAGCGCAGCCGGATCGGACCCGGGAGGAGCCGCCTCCCAGGAAGCGAGCGGATAGCGGCCGAAAGGACGGATCTGGTCGATCGCCTGGTTCGCGTCGGAGTCCCGCAGGTGGTGCGGCCGGTCCGCCGTCAGCGCGATGAGGGGAACCTCCGCTTTCGCGGCCTCGACGATGGCCGGATAGAGGTTGGCGACCGCCGTGCCCGATGTGGTCAGAACCGCAGCCGGGGTCCGACTCGCCTTCCCCACTCCGAGGGCGAAGAAGCCGCACGAGCGCTCGTCCAGATGGACCCGGCAACGGATGCGTTCCTCCCGGGCGAAGGCCATTACCAGCGGGGTCGAGCGGGAGCCCGGAGCCAGCGCCAGTTCCCGGAGTCCGGCATCCGCGAGCGCGGTCACGAAGCTTCTTGCCCACAGGGTTGTCGCGGCCCGCCCGCCGTCGGCGCTCAAAATCCGGCCTCCGACGCCGTCGAAGGCAGATCGAGTCCGCCTGCGGCAAGTGCCCGGAGCATGGGAGTGAACTTCAGGCTCGTCTCCCGCCACTCGGAGTCGGCGTCGGAACCCGCGACTATCCCGGCCCCCGCGAAGAGCCGCCACCCGCCGGAGTTAGTCACTCCGGTGCGCAACGCGGGCACGAAGGAGCCGTTCCCGGCCGTGTCGAACCAGCCCACCGGACCCGCATACCATCCGCGATAAAAAGGCTCTTCAGCCTCCAGCGCGGCTTCCGCCGCCTGTCGGGGGACCCCGCAGACGGCCGGCGTGGGGTGGAGAGAGCCCAGGAGGTCGAGCACGCCTGTGCCCCTGGGCACCCGCGCCCGTATGCGCGTTTCGAGGTGTTGCAGGTTGGCGAGACGAAGCACGTGCGGCTCCGGGTCGAAGTCCACCTCGCGGCAGAGGCTCCGCAGCCGGGCGACCATGTCTCGCACGACCATTCGCTGCTCACCCCTGTCCTTGGCGCTGGCGAGAAGCGTCCGGCCCAGCGACGCGTCCTCGTCAGCCGTCCTCCCGCGCCCGACGGAGCCGGCGACCGCAGTCGCATGGAATGATTCGCGGCGGACCGCGGCGACCGTTTCCGGCGCCGCTCCCACCAGCGCGACACCCGCTTTCGGTTCGATGAGGAAGATGTGGCTCTCGTCTCCCACGTGCCAGAGCCGGTCGACGACATCGACCGGATCCACGACCCGCTCGCCTCGGACATCGAGGGTGCGGGCCAGCACCACCTTGCGCACCTGGCCGGAGCGCACCCGCCGGAGAACGCTCTCGACTCCGCTCCTCCATGCGGGAAACCGGGTCCCGCAGAGCCGGGCGGGCGCCGGGTCCGCCCCGGAGCCCGCGCGTTCCAGACCGAACGGCCCGACCAGGCGGTCCGAGTAAGCCTTCGCCGCCTCGAACATGCGATCCGTGACAGCCCGGGTCACCTTTCCCTCGGTCAGCTCGTTGACCTTCAGGAGAGCTCCCGCGCCATCCCCCTCCAGCTCGTAGCGCGGCAGGTGGAAGAGGGCGTCGGGGAAGCCGTCCCAACATTCCCTTCCGTCGCCGGAGCCCGCGACCTCGCCCGCCGCTCTGAAGGTGAAGCCGCCGTAGAAGCGAGCGGGCACGGGTTTGGGGCCGTTCGACCCCGAGCCGGCCAGATGGAGTTCGCGAACGGGAACCAGACGCTCGGCCATCGCCTTCGCCTTCCGGAAACGGTCGTCTTCGCCGCCTTCGATCTTCAGGACCGCGGCGATACCTGCACACGCCACCCACTCGTTTCCCCGGGCCGCGAATCCGCGAGCTTCTCCCGCCGCCGCGCGCATGAATGGACCCGGACGCGCTCCGGATACAGGTGCCGCGACCGTGACCAGCCGACGCTCGTCCATCCGCTATCGGGGTCGAATCATCGCGGCCAGGGCGCAGCCGGCCCGCACGGGAAGACCCCGAATCCAGTTGGCCGGAGCGCTCAGACGGGTGCGCCGCACCGCCGGTCGATACGCGTTGGAAGCCTCCAGGTCGGGTTCGAGCACCAGACGGCGGAAGGCGTCGACCACTTCGGGATGACGAATTACGGAGATCTGCTCCGCCAGAAATCCGTGGTAGCTCATCAGATCGAAGTTCGACGAACCGCCGACCAGGACCCGCCCGTCGATCAGCATGAATTTCAGGTGCAGCATGCCCGGCTCGTAGAGTCGCACGTCGAGCCCCAGACCGGCCGCCTCGGCCAGAAGATAGTCCTGCAGGTACCCCTTGTTGTTGTGGCCGGGAGTAACCACCCGCACGTGCACGCCCCGCCTCGCGGCCGCGGAGAGATGGTCTGTGAAGGGCGGGCTCACGTAAGGCGAGATGACGTCGATGCTCTTTTCGGCCTCCTCCATGAGACGGATAATGGGGATCATCGCCTCGCGGTTGCCCGGGCCGGCCAGCAAATGGATCTCGGTGTCGATGTGAGGGAAGTCGCGGACGGCGGGGACGGAATCGCCTCGCCACGAACTCTCGAAGTCGTCGCGCAGGAAGGCGGCGAGCTCCTCGTCCTCGTAGCGAATCATTACTTCGTGCCACCTGAAGTTGTGTTCGGTGAAGTTGAGCCCTCCCAGGTAGACGACGTGATCGTCGAAGAGCACGAGCTTCTTGTGGTCGCGATCAAAGAAGCGGCGGCCGAGAAATCCGAACGGACGACCGAGCCGAACTCCGACGCCCTCAGCGGCGAGCTCGCGCATGAGCCGGCGCCGGTTCCGCGCCTCCGCCCTAGCGCGGGTGTCGAAGAGGGACCCGGGGGTGACCAGCCAGCGATCGCTCTGGTTGACCCTCGAGTATGAATCGACCAGAAGGCGCCTGTCCCGAGCGGTCGAGCTGGCAAGGACCGATGCGAGACTTTCGCCCACGCCGTCTCCGTCGAAGGCGTAGGTCTGCACCAGCGCCCTTCGCCGGGCTCGACTCAGGTCGCGCTTGACCGCGCTCCATATGACGTCCGAGTCGACGAGAACCTGCGGATTCGACCGTGCCGCCCCGAGTTCGCCGGGACCGACCGGCGAGCCGCCACCGGTCAAGGCGAACGGATCCGTCCCGGAAGCGGGCCTCCCGATCTCAGCCGCGAAGCTCTCGGGTCCCAACCTGAGACGACCCGATCACCGGTGCCCGAACGAAGCGAGCGATTGGCCCATCTTAGGGGCGAGAAGAACGACGCTCGTCGCAACCAGGAGGATGATCACGAGCGCCGTCTTCCAGTTGCGTCCGGCACTCCGTCGGATGTTGTCCGCGACCGCTCTATCTGATTTCGTCATGATCCCAAAAATAACGCCGCCGGTAGAAAAGGTTACGTTATCCGACAAGTCGAAGACGAACCGATCCCCGCAGACCGAGCACGATGACGACGAGAACGATTTCGAGAACGGCCGCGCCTCTTCTGGCCTTCGCCGCAACCCTTCACGGCGCCGAAGTCGCCCCGCAGGCGCCTGAGAGCGATGTCTGGCTCGTGCCCTATGCCACGGGTCCCGACGGCTCTTTGGAATTCGGAGATCCGGTCAACGTCACTCAGCGTCCCGGCTACGACAATCAGCCGCACTTCACCCGGGACGGTCGGTCGTTCTGGTACACCATCTACGATGGACACACCATGCAGTCCGACATCTGGCGCTACGACATCGGCCCGGAAACCGTCGCGCAGATCGTGGCCAGCAACCCGGAGAGCGAGTACTCGGCGACTCCGCTTCCAGACGGTTCCGGCATCTCGGTGGTGAGAGTGGAGGCCGACTCCACGCAACGTCTCTGGCGCTTCGACATGCGCGGCTACGGCGGAGAGGTTCTGCTGCCGGGGGTCGCCCCGGTGGGTTACCACGTCTGGGTCGACGAGAGCACCGTGGCGCTCTTCGTACTCGGCAGCCCGCCCACCTTGCAAATGGCGGACCTCGCCGAAGGCACGTCCCGCGTGGTAGCGTCGAACATCGGTCGGTCCCTCCAGCGGATACCCGGGTCCGGCCTGGTCAGCTTCGTGCAAGTGGCCGACGACGGGAGCCGGGCCGTCTCGACTCTCGATCCGGTCGACGGCGCGGTCAAGCACCTGGCGCCGACGCTGGAGGGCGGGGGCGACGACCACGCATGGACCCCGGACGGCCGCCTGCTGCAAGGGCGGGGAGGCGAGCTCCATGTCTGGGACGAAGGCGTTCGCAGTTGGACCCAGGTGGCCGACTTCGGGACCGGCGGACCTCGCAACATCACCAGGATCGCGGTGAGCCCGATGGGAGACGCGATCACCGTGGTCGACGTCCTGACCATGCCTGGATCGGGGCTGGCGGACGAGTCGGACGAAGGGGCGGAAGATCCGGACGAGGGCGTGCCGACGCTGAGGGCCGAGCCCCCGGCCGTCGAACTTCGTGCGGGCGAGTCCGCCCCCATCTCGGTGCGCGCCGTCGATGCCCGAGGCAACGAGGTGGAGGGGATGGCGGTGCGGATCGTCGCGCCGCGAGCAGCCGGGACCGTCGAGGACGGTATGATTCGCGCGACCGCGCCGGGAAACTGGGTTATTGTCGCAAGCGCCGTTCCACCAGCCCCGGGCGTCAACCCCGAGGCGACCCCCATGCCCGAGCCCGTGCGCATCCCGCTGACCGTCCTGCGTTCTCGGGCACGGTCGATCACGCTTTCGACTCCCTTCGCTCCTTACGTCGGTACGGAAGTGAGGCTGGGGGCGACGGTCGAGCTCGAGGACGGAAGCATGCATCCCGAAGCGGAGCTGGCGTGGCGGAGCTCGAACGAAGCGGTCGCCGAGGTCGACGCCTTCGGCACGGTGACGGCGGTCACGCCCGGCACTGCGGAGATCGGCGCCGAGCTCGACGGCGTGCAAGGCGCCCTGTCGGTGGAGGTGCAGGCGTTTCCGGGAGTCGAACTGACGCTCGAAGGCGCTCCCGAAGAGGTGATCCGCACCGGTGACGTCGTCCATTTCGCCGCTACGGTGAGGGACGCCCAGGGCGACGAGGTCGAAGACGCGCGAGTGGCGCTCACCCATTCGTACCGCGCACCGGAGCAACTGCCGGGAGCTTCGGCCGCCGCCCAGATGCGCGGCTCCAGCTTCGTGGCCGACCTGCCGGGCATCCACACGGTGCGGGCTCAAGCGGGTCCGCTCACGGCCAGCGCTTCGTTCCGGGTCGCCGAACGCGATGTGGTGGAGGAGCTTGCCGTCGTCGGGCGGGTCGGGGAGAGCCGCTACCGGACCACGGACATCTGGGTTTTCGAAGGGGTGGACGGACGCGACTACGCCATCACCGGCTCCAAGCTCTCCGGCGGCTACGCCTTCTTCCACGACGTCACCGACCCGGCCGGGATGGTCAAGTACGACTCGATCCTCGTGGACGCCCGCACGGTGAACGACGTCAAGGCGTCGCCCGACGGACGTTACGCCGTCCTCTCGCGGGAAGGGGCGACCAATCGCCGCGACGGCCTGGTCATCATCGACATGGCCCAGCCGCAGGAGCCCCGCATCGCCGCGTTCTACGACGAGGGCATCACCGGAGGCGTGCACAACATCTTCGCAACCGACCGCTACCTCTACGCGCTCGCGGGAGGAGACAAGTACGTCATCATCGACATGGCCGACATCTACGAGCCCCGGTACGTGAGCGAATACAACCACCCCGACTCGCGGCTCCACGACGTCTGGGTTCATGACGGTCTCGCCTACTCCTCGGAATGGCAGACCGGAGTGGTGGTCGTCGATGTCGGGAACGGACGCTGGGGCGGTTCTCCCGAGAACCCGGTTCCGGTCACCACCTTCCCGACTCCGTCCGGAGCGACTCACGCCGCCTTCCCCTATTTTCAGGAGTCCACCGGCAAGACCTACCTCTTTCTCGGTGACGAGATCATGAGCCGTCAGGGTCTGGCATGGGCCGGCTATCCCCGTTCCATGGGCTCCTACTCGCAACGCTACGACCCCGAGAGCGGTAGCGGCGGCATTCCGCTGGCGACCCGCGGCTACATCCAGATAGTCGATTTCACCGACCCCGAAAATCCGGAGATGGTCGCTCGCTACGAGGTCCCCGAGTTCGGGACCCACAACATGTGGGTGGAGGACGACCGGCTCTACCAGGCCTACTACGAAGGCGGGGTGAGAGTTGTGGACGTCAGCGGCGAGCTCATGGGCAACCTTTACACGCAGGGCCGCGAGATTGCCGTGTTCAAATCGGCCTCGCCCGCCGGCTACACGGCCAACTCCACCATGGTGTGGGGCACCATGCCGCACAAGGGCCATCTCTTCTTCTCGGACACCAACTCGGGACTCTGGTCGGTCCGGTTGGTGCCGAAGAGGCGACCGGTGAGCTAGCCGCGCTTCACTTTCGGAGCCCGGGTCCGACAACCGTGTCCCGGTCGGCTCACAGCCGCTCCGCCACCTCGCGCAGCCTTCCACCTATCTGACGCACCATCACCGCAGGCACGTCGGCGGCTCGAGCCTCCCGCTCCCACCCCGCCACCGCCTCCGTCACCTCTTCAACAATCAGCCGACCACCCTGCGGAACGTCGAAGATATCGCCCACTTCGAGCAGATCACGGAGGGTGATCTCGCGGAATTTACGGTTCACCGAAAGCTGATGCCAGCGGGTCCACCCTTCGTTCTCGGCGTAGGTCACGTCGTACGCCGGCGCCAGACGCCACCTGCCCGACGGGTTCATCAGGAAGCCGAAGTTCTTGACGTGGTCGTCGCAATTGACGGTGGCTACGGTGAAGACCATGCGCCGAAACGCCTCGTTCACAGAGTTCTGGCCGAGCCCAATAGCGCGAATGGTGTCGAACCATCCTTCGTAGCTGAAGACGTACTGGTCGTTGAAGTCGACATGCTGGAGCCCACCCAGGCTGTGGAAATGGAGCCGCCGAAGGTTTCCGGAGGCCGAGTCCGATGTGCGATCGAAACGCCGGACCATGAAATGTGCGAGGTTTCCGTCACGGAGAAGGTAGGTCTCGGGCATGTCGATTCCCGCGTTCCTCGCCATGATGGAGTATGCGTATTCGATTCGTCCCCAAGGCCCTGGGCGACCGCCGGCGCGCATGTCCTTTGCTCCCGGGTCGTGCGTCACCCCGTCGAACTTGATCAGCCACGACTCCTCGCGGAGCTGGGCGCTCGCAAATCCCGATCGTACCCGGTTGGCCCCGCGATCCCACAGGATGAGCGCCTTCGGCCGGGCTCCGCCCGCACTGCCGCCTACCTGCATGATTTCCGGTACGGCAACGGACACGTCTCCCTCGATCACGCGACGGGCCTGGTCGACCAGTTCCCTAACCTCCAATGCCTCATCGGTGTCTGGGCCGCGATCCAGGGGAGGACGGAACTCGAGAGCGCCCATAGCGCGGTCGCCGACGTACAGGAGCCGTTGCAGGGGAGACATGGCGTCGCTCGCCCGTCCTTGCTGCTCGAAATAGCGACGGATGACGGCGTTGCCGAATTGGTCCGGCAGGGCGTCGGCGAAGACCCCCGGAAGCCCGCGAAAGGCCGGCTTGCGTGCCAGCTCCGGGAACGAGGCGGGTCCACCGCGAGCCGTGGGCAGGTGTATGGGTGAGATTTCGATGCCGGACGCCACGAAGGCGCGGTCGTATTCGAAAGTGATCCGCCCTTCCGCTCCCTCCCGGAGCATCCCGACGTCGCGCCCCCAGATGCCCACTCGGACTCTCACCTCACCATTCATCTCGGCTCCGTGACGCACGGCGCCTCACCTTTCCCCTCAGTCTCTCGACGTCGTACGGCGACACCTCGGGTACGGGGACGAACACCTCGAAGGCCTGCAACCGCCCCAACGCGCGCATGACCCGTACCAGGTTGTCCGTCCCGACGCTGCTTCCCGCCTCGAGCCGATTGATCGTGCGCTGACTCACCCCGGAGGCGGCCGCGAGGTCGCTCACCCGTCGGTTCTGCTGGAGGCGAAGCGCTTTCAGCCGCGCACCCAATTCCCTAAGCACGTCCGGGGTCCGGCTGGTGGCGACGATGGCTCTCATCGATCGGTACGCTCCTTGCGGCATCTGGGTAACCTGGAGGTCAATCGTGCTATACCGCCATATCTGGCAGTTTGTTCCGCCATAGAGGTTTGGTACGGCAGATGTGACGTGTTGCAACGTGCAGGCCGGTCGGTCCCGGTCGCCCGATATGGATCGGCCGAAGCTGTTCGACGAGCTGATCCGGCTGCTTCGACACGCGCCCCGACGAGAACGTCTTCCGGGTCGGCAGCATGGCGCGGGACGGGACCGGAGGCTGGACGGTGCACACCGTCCGTCTTATCTTCCCCATAACTTGCATAACTTGCGGTATCATAGAGCGATTGCCGCTGGACCTACCGCCACTCAACGAGAACGGGAGATAGGAAGCTGAGCAAGAAGCCCTACCATTTCAGGCTCTCCGGTCTCGACGAGTCCGAGGGACGCATCGCGGCCAACACTCTGATCCGCGCCCTTGGTGCTCTCGTGAAGACCGCCGAGAGCGCCACGCGGCTGGCTGCTACCGGTCAGAGTGGTACGGTCGGTGCCAAGCCGCGCTGGCTCAAGGAGGCCCTGGACGTTACCGTCACGAAGTTGCTGCCGGGATCGACTATTCTTGAAATGGAGGTTCCCCGTTTGGGCGACGTACCGGCTCTCGACTTGTCTCAGCAAGACTTGTGGCTCCAGCAGCCGCGAGCCCAGGACACTGCACTTGATCTGGCCGCTCTGGCGACGGCCGAGGTGCAAGATTCGGACGCATCCGGGGATTACTACGACGACAACGTCCTCAAGGCGATTCTCAAATTCGGTCGCGCATCGAGATCCAAGAGTGCGCGGTTCGAATTGGCTCCGGCGAATGGGTCTCGGCCCGGGTTCAGCCTCGCGGCGGCGTCCTGCAAGGAAATCGCGGAACGCCTCCCTCTCATTCCTGCTCCGCAGGCATGCGTCGTCAGTGGTCGCCTCGACGAAATCGGGCACGGGTTACGACGGTTTCGGCTCCAGATTGGCGATAAGGTCCTGCAGGGCCGGTTGGACGAAGGGATTGTCGACGTGGAACTCCTGCGGCCGCTCTGGGGCAGGCAGGTCACGGTACAAGGAATGGTTCGCTTCAAGTCCAATGGCTGGCCGAGAGTAATTCAGGCTCGTCGGATCGATGAACGGGCTGATGGAGATCGCTTTTTCGAGAAGATGCCTCAAGCCGAGTTGCCGGGTCGCGGGCCCATTGACCAGTTCAAGGCGCGGGATGGGCCCGCAGGACGTGCTGGACCGACGGGTCGATTGTGGGGTCAGGTCGATCCGATGATCCTTTGGGGTGCGTGGCCCGGCGACGAGCCGATCGAAGAGCTGTTGGCGGCGCTGGATTGACGAAGCGGTTGGTGCGACGTTTCCTGCTTGACACGAACATTATCCTTGGCATCACGAGGGGAGCCTCGTGGGCCCGGAGGGCGAGCAACCAATTCGGATTTGGCAGGCGGGAAGTAGTGTGTGCCACTTCGGTCGTGTGCGTGGGCGAGATCCGGGCGCTTGCTGAGAAGTCGGGGTGGGGCAGTAAACGGAGAATCCGGCTGGAGAGTCTTCTCGAGAAATTCCTTGTGCTGCCAATTAAGAATCACGAGATTCTGACTGCATACGCTCTGATTGACGCCTGGACATCCGGGAAGCCGGTTGAAGCTCCTTTGGGGACACCTCCTCTCAGACCAGCTAGGAAAATGGGGAAGAACGACTTGTGGATCGCGGCGACGGCGCACGTGACGAGGGCCGCTCTGTTGTCGACCGACCGCGACTTCGAGCACCTGGGTGACGTATGGTTCGTGTATCATTTCGTAGATCAGGCGGAAGAGCCGACTTGATGGGCAGGCACAGCCGCAAGATGTGACGCGGGTGAGGCGCTGGCGGCCGCAGGCTCGGTGGAGACCGGCGCCTCCCTCTCTCCCTTCAGCCGTCCCCGCGTTAGATTGCCCCCCATGACATCAACCGACCCGGCGGACCTCCAGGGCAGGGTCGCCATCATCACCGGCGCGACCGCCGGCATAGGCGCGGCGGTCTCCGAGGGAGCCGCCGTGGTCCTCGCCGCCAGACGCGAAGACCGCCTCGAGGCCGAGACCCGCAGGCTGACCGATCAAGGCTGTCGCGCGCTTGCGGTCAGGGCCGACGTCACCGACATGGCCGACATGCGGGCTCTGGCCGACACGACCCTTGCCGAGTTCGACCGCATCGACATTCTCGTAAACAACGCGGGCGTCCTTCTGGCGTCTCCCTTCACCGACGCCAACGTGGAGGAGTGGACGCGCATGGTCCAGGTCAACGTCAACGGCGTCCTTCACGGCGTCGGCGCGGTACTTCCCGCCATGCTCGAACAGGGCGGCGGCCACATCGTCAACCTCGGTTCGGTGGCCGGACGCAGACCCTTCACCGGGGCGTCCGTCTACGCTGCGACCAAGTTCGCGGTGCGGGCCCTCTCCTGGGGCATGCACCTCGATCTCGGCCAGGCTCATGGCATCCGCGTCACCGACATCCAGCCCGGCTTCGTCTCCACCGAGATTCTAGGCTCGCTTCCCGGCGAGGCCCGGACGGAGTGGGAGCGAAGCTGGGAGGGGCTGCGCCCGCTGAAGGTCGAGGACATCGCAAGGGCCGTGGTGTTCGCGGTCACGGCCCCCGAGCACGTTTCGGTCAGCGAAGTCCTCATCCGCCCTCTCGATCAGCCGGCCTGAATCCGGGCAAGGAGGCCGCTCCGCACATGAGACACCACTTCCTTCCGCGCACCCGGAACGGACGTATCGCCTTCGTCGCCTTCGTTCTGCTCTTCGGGCTCGTGATACCGCCGTTCACCCACACCGTCCTCAACCGCGTCGATCTGAGTTTCGCCGGGATTCCCTTCCTCTACATCGCCCTCTTCGCCGTCTACTCCGCTCTGATCGCGGTGCTGATCTGGGCGTACCGCAAGGGGGTATAGCAGCATGGCGACCTGGGTAGTGGCCACAAGCCTGATCGTGATCTACCTGCTGGTGACGCTGGGCTTGGCCGTGGTGGCGAACCGTCGCCTCACCGTCGACATGGAGGACTTCCTCCTCTGCGGCAGAAAGACGGGCTTCATCGTCCTCTACCTTACGGTGTGCGCCACATTTCACTCGGCCTTCGCCTTCCTGGGCTCGGGCGGATTCTTCTACACCCACGGCGTCGGCTTCTGGGCGGCGGGCGCGTGGACGGTCCTCGTCGGCGCCTGCACCTACGTGATCGGGACGCGCATCTGGGCTCTGGGCAAGACCTTCGGCTACATAACGCCGGCGGACATGCTGGCCGACTTCTATCAGTCGGAGAGCGTGCGGATCGTGGTGGCGCTGGTCTCGGTGCTATTCACCATCCTCTACATCCAGGTCCAGGCGGTGGCTCTGGGCTACATCGTCGAGGTCGCCACCGACGGGAATGTGAGCCGCAGGGTCGGGATCCTGGTCATGCTCACCGTAGCGGCAATTCACCTGATGATCGGAGGGCTGCGCGCCGTCTACTGGACCGACGTCTTCCAGGGCATCTGGATGTACGTGGCGATCTGGGTGGGCGCTCTCGTGCTCTCCTTCGAGCTCTTCGGGGGTCCGCTCGAACTCTGGCGCCAGGTCGCGGCCTCACGCCCGGACATGCTCTCGCTGCCGGGTCCGCAAGGTTTTTTCACCCCGGGGATGTGGGTCGGGATGGTGATCACGCTCTCGTTCGGGATCATCCTCCAGCCCCACATGATGATCCGCTACTACACCGCCGTCGACGGTAAGACCCTGAAGCTGTTGGGAGCGACCACGCCCATCTACCTGATGACCCTTTTCATTCCCGCGGCTTTGGTGGGGATGGGGGGCGCGGTGGCGATGCCCGGTATCGAGAATCCGGATCGAATCTTCCCCCAGCTCCTCTTCGCGCATGCCCCGGCGTGGCTGACCGGCCTCATCCTGGCGGGCGCGGCGGCGGCGGCGATGTCCACGCTCGACTCGATCCTGCACGCCAACATGACCGTCCTCACACGCGACGTCTACCAGCGCTACCTCGGCAAGGAGAAGAGCCAGAGCCACTACGTGCTCGTGGGGCGCATGATCGTGGTGCTGCTGCTGGTGGTGGGCTACTTGATTTCCGTCCAGGAAGAAAATGATCTCCTGGTCGCCATAGTTTCGCTTTCCGGCGCCGGGGCGCTCCAGTTCCTTCCGGCCGTGATCGGCGTGTGCTTTCCGGGCGGCCGCTCGCTCAGCCGTGCCGGGGTCGTGGCGGGCATCCTCGCCGGAGTCGCTACGCTCGTTCTGACTCTGGGAATTTCAGGTTCGTTCGGCGTCGAGCTCCCTTGGGGAACACACCCGCTCGGCGTTCACGGCGGAGTATGGGGCTTGGTCGCCAACTTCGCGGTCGCGATCCTGGTTTCCTCGCTGACCGAACCGCCTCCTGCGAAAACGGTCGCGCGGGTCCATGGAGCGGTCGAGGAGTTCGTCTACGGAGAAAGGAAAACCGACTGATTCGGGAGAAGACCATGAAGAGAGGATCAAGGAGATCGGTGATCGCGGGCGCTGTTCTGCTCGCGGCCGCGCTTGGGCCCGGCGCCGTCGCGGGCCAGGAAGGCGGCCCGCAGGTGGGCCCGGAGAGGGGAGCGCTGGTGATCGTGGGCGGAGCGATGCGGTCTCCCGAGATCTACCGGCGTTTCATCGAGCTTGCCGGAGGTCCCGACGCTCCGCTCGTGATGATTCCGACGGCGGGCGGTGGCGAGGAGTACGACGATTTCTACCAGGGGCTGAACAGCTGGCGAGCCAACGGTGCGCACAACCTCACCGTCCTTCATACCAACGATCCGGCGGAGGCCGATACCGAGGAGTTCGTCCAGCCTCTCCTCGATGCCGCCGGCGTCTACTTCTTCGGGGGACGCCAATGGCGGTTGGTGGACGCCTACGGAGGAACACGAACCGAGCGCGAGATCAGGGCCGTGCTCGACCGGGGCGGCGTGATCGGAGGGTCTTCCGCAGGAGCGACCATCCAGGGCTCGTACCTGGTCCGGGGCGACACGCGCACCAACACCGTCATGATGGGCGACCACACCGAAGGCTTCGGGTACCTGAGAAACGTCGCCATCGACCAGCACGTCCTACGCCGCAACCGTCACTTCGACCTCATCGAGGTGATCGAGACCCACCCGCATCTGCTCGGCATCGGAGTCGACGAAAACACCGCTCTCGTGGTGCGGGGCGACGCCGCCGAAGTGATCGGCGAATCCTACGTTCTGGTCTACGACAATCGAACGACCACGGGACCGTCCGGAGAATTCTATTTCCTCGCACCTGGCGACCGCTTCAACCTCGCCACCAGGGAGGCCACCCGTCCCGCGAGGACGGAACGTCCGCTCGACAACCTCAGCAGACGCCCGTGGGGCCGGTCCCGGTGAGTTCCGGCTACTGGCGGAAGAACCTCCGCCTGCTCGGCGTCCTGCTCTCGATCTGGTTCGTCGTCTCGTTCGGGCTCGGCATCCTGCTCGCCGAACCTCTCAATGCGGTCCACCTTCCCGGAACCGGCTTCCCGTTGGGCTTCTGGTTCGCGCAGCAAGGAGCGATCTACGTCTTCGTCGTCATCATCTTCGTCTACGTGCGACTGATGAACCGGCTCGAGGCTTCGTCCGGGTCCGGGAACGGCTCGGGGGAATGAACGTCCAGGAGTGGACTCTGGCGCTGGTGATCGCCACGTTCGCGCTCTACGTGGGGATCGCGATCTGGTCGAGGGTCGCTTCAACAAAGGACTTCTACGTGGCCGGAACCGGCGTCTCGCCGCTGACGAACGGCATGGCCACCGCCGCCGACTGGATGAGCGCGGCTTCGTTCATCTCCATGGCGGGGCTCATCTCGTCCATGGGGTACGACGGCTCGGTGTATCTGATGGGGTGGACCGGCGGATACGTGCTCCTGGCCCTTCTGCTCGCGCCCTACCTGCGCAAGTTCGGCGCCTTCACGGTCCCGGACTTCGTCGGCGACCGCTACTATTCGCAGACGGCTCGGATAGTCGCCCTCGTCTGCGCCATCTTCGTCTCGTTCACCTACGTCGCAGGCCAGATGCGGGGCGTGGGCATAGTCTTTTCGCGCTTCCTCGAAGTGGAAGTGAACGTCGGGGTGTTGATCGGAATGGCCGTGGTCTTCTTCTACGCCGTGATGGGTGGTATGAAGGGGATAACCTACACGCAGGTCGCGCAGTACTGCGTCCTCATCTTCGCATACATGGTGCCGGCCATCTTCCTCTCACTGATGGTGACGGGAAATCCGATCCCGCAATTGGGCTTCGGGGGAGAGTACGGCGACTCGGGCACGACCCTGCTCGAGCGCCTTAACGGACTGCACGAGGAGCTGGGCTTCGCGGAATACACCTCCGGCACGAAATCCCTGCGCGACGTCTTCTTCATCACCGCCGCGCTCATGGCGGGGACGGCCGGGCTTCCCCACGTCATCATCCGCTTCTACACGGTCTCCAAAGTGCGGCACGCGCGCAGCTCGGTCGGCTGGGCTCTTCTCTTCATCGCCCTGCTGTACACCACTGCTCCAGCGGTCGCGGTCTTCGCCCGCACCAATCTGATCGAGAGCGTCTCGGGGCGGCCATACGCCGAGGTTCCGGAGTGGTTCACCAACTGGGAAGCGACCGGCCTGCTCGAATTCGACGATCTCAACGGCGACGAGCTGATCCAGTTCACCGGACCCGACTCGGAGATCCCCAACGAGCTCACCGTGAACCCCGACATCATGGTGCTCGCGAATCCGGAGATCGCCGCCCTGCCCGACTGGGTGGTCGGACTAGTGGCCGCAGGGGGGCTGGCCGCAGCGCTCTCGACCGCCGCCGGACTCCTGCTCGTGGTCTCGTCCGCAGTGAGCCACGACCTGCTCAAACGCTCTCTGCACCCCAACATCAGCGAACGCGGAGAGCTGATCGCGGCGCGCGTCGCCGTGGGCGGCGCGGTCCTCGTCGCCGGCTACCTGGGAATCAACCCGCCGGGATTCGTGGGCGAGGTGGTCGCGTTCGCCTTCGGGCTCGCCGCGTCATCCTTCTTCCCCGCGCTCTTCCTAGGGATATTCTGGAAGCGGGCGACTCGAGAAGGCGCGATCGCCGGGATGGTCTCGGGGATAACGCTGACCGCGGGCTACATCGCCTGGTTCACACTTCTCAGGCCGGAGCTCGACAGCGCCGAGCACTGGTTGCTGGGCATCAGCCCGGAAGGAATCGGCACCGTGGGTATGGCGATCAACTTCGCGGTAACGGTGATCGTGTCGCGCCTGACTCCGCCGCCGCCCGCCGAGGTGGAAGCGCTGGTCGACAGGGTCAGGGCGCCGGAGAGGTAGAGGGCCGCCGGCCTTCCGCAGGTGTGCGCCACATGGTTTCCGACAGCGCCGCGCTCGAAGCGGCGAGGCCGTTGCGGTGAGGTAGCACGCCATGGTTCGTCGGAGTAGTTTGTGGTTGCCGGACCGTGCAACCGCCCGATCAAGCGGCCGCGTCGAACGAATCGGATCCAACCCGCCCGCCGAGTTCGGTCACATGAAGCCACGAGACCCCATGAAGCCACGAGACCTGCCGATCCCACGACCCGAAAAGCGGGGCGACCTCCGGAAGTTCTCCGTACTCGCGACCGTCCTCGTTCTGGGCGCCTTCGCTTGCGGCGAGGACGAGGGTCCGGCCGGCGCATGGACTCCGGGCGGGGATCCGATTCCGCTGGGCGAACCGGAGGCCGTCTTCCCGGAGGATTTCGGTTTCTTCAGCAGCGTCCGGGAGCTGGCAGACGGAAGCGTCCTGCTCGCGGACCCGCTCGGAAGCGCTCTCTTCCGGGTGGACATGGAAGCCGGTGCGCGGGAGCGGATAGGGACGCGGGGAGAGGGACCGGGAGAGTATCTCCAGCCGGACGCCACCTGGCCGCTTCCCGGCGATTCAACTCTTGTCGTCGATCTGGGCAACACCCGCATGGTACGGATCGGCCCGGACCTGGCCTTCGGCGAGACCCACTCCCTCATGCTCGGTACCGGAGGAGCCATGGTCATGGCCCTCCCGTCGGCCATTGACGGAACGGGACGGATCTACACGGCGGGAATGTCGTTCGGCTTACCTGAGGAGGACTCCGCCGCCATCGTCCGCATCGACCTCACCGAGTCCACAGCCGATACCGCGGGTACCTACGTACCGGAGAAGTTCAACGTCACCCGGGAGGCCGTTCAAGGCGGCGAGAGCGTGAACGTCTCGCGAATTCCTTACGCACCTGCGGACGGCTGGGGCGTGGCGCCCGACGGCAGCCTGGTCATCGCGCGCTGGGCGGACTACGCGGTCGAATGGAGAAGCCCGACCGGAGAGACCGTGTTCGGCGAACCTGTACAGCACGCTCCCGTAGCGATCGGCGACGCGGAGAAGGAGGAATACTTCGAGGCCAATCGGCGCGGCGGCGGACTCCAGGTCGCCAGGACCGACAACAACGGCGTCGTGACGACCACAATGCGTCGCGGCGGCTTCGTCAGCCGAGGTGGCGATAACGAACCGGACTACGGCCAGTACGAATGGCCGTCGCACAAGCCGCCGTTCTACCGGGGCACGATTCCGGTGGACTCGCGAGACCGCGCCTGGGTCCGTCGTCACGTTTCTCCCGGTAAGGGGACGCGCTACGACGTCTTCGACCGGCAGGCCCGCCAAATCGGCTCCTATTCCCTGGAGGGCGTCCGGGAGATCGTGGGCTTCGGTTCCGAGTCGGTGTACGTGGTGGCTTTCGACGAGTTCGATCTGGCGTATCTTGAGAAATACGCTCTGCCAGGGACCTAACAGCCCGTTCATGATCCGTTTCGGCCTGCTCTTGCCGCTAGCGCTCGTCGCGGCTTCGTCTCCCGGTTCGCAGGTTCGGCAGGAGGTCACCGTGAACGAGGGCACCAACATGGCGGCGGCGCTCTCGCCCGACGGCTCCACCATCGCTCTCGATCTGCTGGGCCGGATATGGGTGGTGCCGGCCGAAGGCGGCGTCGCGGAGCCGCTGACCGACGAACTCGGCGATGCCCGGCAACCCTCCTGGTCGCCCGACGGCGAACGGATCGTTTTCCAGGCGTACTGGGCCGGAGACTACGACATCTGGACGGTGGGCGCCGACGGAAGCGGACTCAGTCAACTGACCGCAGGTCCCTTCGACGACCGCGAGCCGGCATGGCACCCTTCCGGCGACCGTGTGGCCTTTTCCTCCGATCGGGGCGGGAGCTACGACATCTGGGAGCTCGACCTGGCGAATGGAGGGCTCACTCGGATCACCGAGGGCGCGGACAACGAGTACGGACCGGCGTGGCGCCCGGAGTCCGGCGCCGACTCCCTCTCCGGCGCCCTGGTCTACTCGACGGATGGGGAGACGGCCGGGATCTGGATGTTCGGAGACGGAGCTTCCGTAAGGCTCGCCCACGATCCCGAAGGGGCGGACCGCGGCTTCTTCGCCCCAGCCTGGATTCCGGGTCCGACGGGTTACGACGTCGCCTACACGCTCCAAACCCACGGATCCAGCGAGCTCTATCTGGCAGAGGTTGGCGGGTCGGGCGGGTCGGACGGCCGAGGCCGCCTGTTGAGCGACGAAGACGAGGATGTGTTTCCGTTCCGCGCCTCTTGGTGGGGCGGTTCGTTCGTCTACACGGCGGATGGGCGGCTGCGCTCGCGCGAGGTGGGAGGTGGACCGACGGCCGACATCCCGTTCACCGCCACGGTCACTTTGGAACGTGCTCCCTACCGCAGGGCCCGACGCGACTTCGACGACACCGATCCCAGATCGGTCAAGGGTATCGTCTCGCCGTCTCTCTCGCCCGATGGCGAACGGGTGGCCTTTTCCGCGCTCGGCGATCTCTGGGTCATGCCTGTCGGCGGGACGCCCGAGAGGCTGACCGACGACCACTGGATCGAGGCCGATCCCTCCTGGTCGCCCGACGGCCGAAGCCTCGCCTTCGGCTCCGACCGGTCCGGTCAGCTCCAGGTCTGGGTGCGCGATCTCGTGACCGGCACCGATCGACAAGTCACGAGCCAGGGCGGCTCTCTCCCGGTCTGGTCGCCCGACGGAGAACGACTGGCCTTCAAGCTGCCGGGACGGGGGCTCCAAGGCGGTATCGGCGTGATCGAGCTGTCCGGCGACCGGGCCGGCGAGGTGCGAACCCTCCGGCAAGGGCTGAATTCACCGGGTCGGGTTACCTGGAGTCCGGACGGCGCCTCGGTCGCCGTTTCCGCTCACAGGCCCTACTCGACACGCTTCCGCGAGGGAGTGAACGGCATCATGGTCGTACCGGTCGGTCCGGGGCCGGCGGCCGAAGAGCCGATGTGTCTCGTACCCGCCGCCTCGGCGGCTCAGGAGCCGACGGACCGCTGGCTCGACATGCCTCCCCACCACTCGGCAGGGACGCGGGCGACCGACGGCCCGGTGTGGTCGCCGGACGGTCGGCGCATGGTCTACGTCGCCGAAGGCGTGCTCTGGAGCTTGCCGATCTCCAGCGGAGAGGTGGCCGGACCTCCGGTGCGCCTCACCAACGAGATCAGCGACGATCCCACTTGGAGCGGGGATTCGAGGTCTATCCTCTTCCTCGGGTCCGGCGGGCTGCGCCTGTTGGACGTGGATGACGGCGGCGTGACTTCCTTACCCGTTCCGTTGGAGTGGCGGCGGTCCCTTCCGACAGGCCGCACCGTGGTCTACGCCGGCACCCTTTTCGACGGCGTCGACCCTGCGCCTCGAGGCGACATGGAGATCGTGATCAGGAGCAACCGCATCGAGGCGGTCGCACCCCGCGGCACGACCACCCCCGAACCCTCGGACCGGATAGTTGACGCCTCCGACGCCTTCGTCGGCCCCGGGCTCATCGAGATGCACACGCACGGCGGTCTCGCTGGCGGCGAGTGGCTGGGACGAGCCTGGCTCTCATATGGGATCACCAGCGTGCGCATACCTGCCGGCGACGGCTACGACCTTGCGGAGGCCAGGGAGTCCGTGGCGTCGAGTCGCCGGCCCGGACCTCGTACCTTCGGCACCGGTGGCACCGTCGACGGCTCCCGCGTATACTATTCGGGTGCACCGGCGCTCTCGTCCAGATCACAGATCGCTCTCGAACTGACGCGAGCTCGGGCCCTCCCGTACGATCTCGTGAAGACATACGTCAGACTTCCCGACGTAGTCCAGCGGCGCGTGATCCATGAAGCTCACGCCATAGGTCTTCCCGTAACCTCGCACGAACTCTACCCGGCGGTCGCCTTCGGAGCCGACGGGGTGGAACACGTTCGGGGCACCTCGCGCCGCGGCTATTCGACCAAGGTGACCGAGCTCAACCGGAGCTACGGCGACGTGGTCTCGCTGCTCACCGCCTCGGGGATGGCGTTGACCCCCACAGTAGGCATCTACGGCGCATACGGTCTGCTCGCTCGCGACGACCCCGCGTTGCTGGACGACCCCAGGGTGCGGACTTTCTTTCCGTGGGCGCCGCTCGCCGTTCCGCAGCCCGGCGATCCCGCGACCGGCATGAATGCCGCGGACGAGGCCGCGTCTCGGCGACTCGTGAGCGACATGAGCTCGCTCGCACGTCGGGTGGCGGAAGGCGGCGGCGTTGTGGTGATGGGCACCGACTCGCCCATAATCCCGCAAGGACTCTCCTACGTCGCGGAGATGGAAGCGCTGGTTCGCTACGGCGGTCTCGCCCCGGTCGACGCCCTGCGGGCCTCGACCTCGACCGCCGCCGCCGTTCTCGGCTACGAGGGCGAGCTGGGCGTCATCGCGCCGGGAGCCCTCGCCGACCTGGCGATCTTCGAGGCCAGCCCCCTCGACGAGATCTCGAACGTCAGGCAGCTCCGCATCACGATAGCCGATGGTCGGGTCTATTCGGTGAACGAGCTTCTGGAGCCGCCGCCGGAAGGTTAGGTGCAGCTTGTTCAGCATGTCGACGACCCTTTGGCTGAACGCTTCAGACAGCTAGGTGCGCTCGGTCATCCGGGCCGCTTGGATCGCAGGATCGATCGATCAGGTGGACTAAGAGCGGGCCTGCGCCGCCCTCCCCGCCGTCGAGGGTTCCACGGTAGGGGCCGAAGAGCTCACGATCACCAGACAAGCAAGCTGTTCGGCGTCGCGGGGCTTACGGCCCTCACGTTACGGCCCTCACGTTACGGCCCTCACGTGGGGCCTGCGGCTCGTCACGGGCTAGTCATAAACGAGCGATCCTCCACCTGGTAATTCGCAGGTAAGTGGACTAGCCAGTTCTCGCCTCAACCCTCCGGCGCTGCCTACTACCTCGGTCGCCAGCGTCCCGCTCAAAGACTCGCAGTAGGCAATAAACTTTTGATAGTCATTCCAGAATCCCAAGCAGTGCTCGTCGTCGAAAAGGCAGCCCACAACGATACCGGTGACAAACCCGACCAACCAACGACCGGCCTGCGCCGTAGCAGTCACGGTATCCGGGGGAGCAACGGTTTGGGCTTGGAGCTCCTGCTAGTCCGAAGAATGGGAGGGGGGGGCAGAAAACGGGATCAGGCAGGTATCTCGCAATGCACGTGGGCGGCCATTGCCACGCGGGTTTTGCCAGCCCCTTCGTATTCGTAATCCGTATCGCACAATTTCCTGGTGTAGTGCGTATCCCAGCAATCGTCGAATTGAGCTTCCTCTTCTAGATATTCCTCGGTGAAATTGCCCTCTTCGTCACGCATCGGGATCGTCAAATCGAGGGAGCACGTTGGATCGGGGTCGTAACCTTGGGTTTGGAGTCGTAGCACGAATTGTCTGAAACGCTTTCGGTCTCCGGTTTCCATCGCCGCTATTAGCTCCGCCTCTTCACCGGGGGGGAGAGGCGCGGACTTCACCACGCCAGCGGTAAAGGTACCCGGAGGGAGTCCGAGACGTTCGTTGATGTAAGCCGTTCGGTCGGCTTCGGTCGGAAAAGTCATGTCCTGG
Source organism: Gemmatimonadota bacterium (assembly GCA_021295815.1). Classification (NCBI taxonomy): domain Bacteria; kingdom Pseudomonadati; phylum Gemmatimonadota; species Gemmatimonadota bacterium. Next base: position 45,046 of record JAGWBQ010000008.1, read on the forward strand.
TGGGCGGCGACGATTACGCGAGCTACGGATCGCGGCTCCGGCGTCTCTTCGGTTACGGGCGGCAGGGTGCCAGCATCGCCGCACGCCACCAGCACCAGCAACGGGAGCGCCGAGAAGGTGCGGATGGGTTGCTTCGGGGCGGTTCGAGGCATCTGTTTCGGTCCGTTAAAGGTGAATGTGACTGGCAAAATAACGGCATGTTAAGGACATGCAAGAGCCGGGTTGCAGCCACGTCCTCGGGGCCGGCAGAGAGGCGCAACGCCTCCCAGAATCCGAGAATGCGCCGCGTCTTTTCCAAGGCGTTCTCCCGATACGCCCTCGCCTCTTCGGGCTTGCGGTCGATCCCGTGCGGCTCCGATGGCTGCTCTGGGCGTACTATTGGCGGAAATCGGCGGCGAGGCTAGCTGCGGATGGCAGCTAGGACTCCCTCAGCGGACTGGTATCAGTCCCAGTTTGAACACTAGGAAGGCCCGGCCGTTCTGGTGGGGATTCGCTATGAGCGAGACGCTGGCCGGCGGCGCGTACGAATCGGTGATCCTGAGGAATCGGCGCGCCGTGACCGCAACGCTGACGAGGGCGCCCGTCTCGGTCCCATAGAACGCGCTCTTTCCGGCCACGGCGCCCGCGTGGACATCGAGTTCGACCTCGGTGCCCGCGAGTATGGGCACGCCGGCCTCCACGTAGACCGAGTTGTCCAAGTCGAACATGAGGCCGCCGAACAGGGTGAAGCTAAGAGATTCCGGACCCAGCAGCGCCGCAAAGAGCTCCAGATTGTGGGCGTCGGCTTCCCGGAGCCCCAGGCCGCCCGGGGAGGGGAAGTAGTAGTCGGTGATGCCGGCCGACACGCCCGCACCTCCGTCCGTCCGGAGGGTGTAACTGGCGGTGAGGTCGATCTCGTTCGCTCCGGCCCCCGAGGCGCTGATCGAATAAGACCCCCATGCCGCGACCTCGAGTCCCACCGCCTCGAACGATACGGACGGCTGGACGGCCATGGATTCGCCGAAGTCGTACCCCCGCCACACATAGCGGCTGACGATATCGGCCCCGGTGGACACCGTCTGGGCGGAGAGGCCTCCCGCTACCAACATTCCGGCCGCGACAAGTCGCGCGGTCCTCATCATTTCGGTGACCTTTTCAGAAAAAAGACTCCCTGCTGCATCGATGTGACGGCGATGACTCCGCTCTCGAAGTACGGGTAGTTGCTCCAAGCCCCCAGGTAGTCCGGGGTCGAGAGATTCGGTTCGGTGTCGAAGTACAGCACCTCTCTGGGATACGCTCGGTTGGAGATGTCGAGGACCCGGAGGCCGCTCGTGTAGTTCGACTGGTACATGTAGTCGTCCCGGACGTACAGGTTGTGGTCCGTCGAGGTGGTCTGCGCCCGGTACTCGTTCACCACCACCGGGTCGTCCAGCTCCGCGACGTCCCACACCACCGTGCGGGTGCGCCGCACGCCGCTGTTCTCGTCCGCCTCGTCGTTCAGATAGAAGTACTCGTGGTCCTCGTCGAGCCACCCCTGGTGGGTGTAAGCGGCGAACGGGTAGGTGGCGGCCGCCAGCGACATGGGCCGGTTCTTGTCCGTGACATCGACGATACTCAGGTGGGTCTCGTTCGCACCGAAACAGATCTCTCTGCCTCGGTGTTCGGCATCGGGTCCGCGGTAGATCACGCATTGCACGTCGTGCGTGTACCCGCGCACGAGCCGCCCGGTCGCGGGATCCGTGAAACAGCCGGCGTACATCGGGTTCGACGGGTTGCGGATGTCCACCATGTGGAGGCCCGCGAGGCAGGCGCTCTCGCCACCGTTGGCCCCCACGATGTACGCGAAACCCGATGCCTCGTTGATGGCGATGTTGTGGGCGCTCGGCACTTGGTCGTAGCGGGCGGTCTCCCGGAAGGTGACGGGTGGGTCGCGTGCGTCGCGTAGCCGGGTCAGGTCAAAGACCTGCATTCCATGGCTCCACGCCGCGTCCGCAACGATGAAGGCGTGGTTTCGGTACACCTTGATGTCGCGCCAGATGCTCGCCCTCGATCCCTCTGTCATGGGCAAGATACCCGCGTATAACGGGTTCCCGGGGTCGGAAAGGTCGATGAAGCTGGTTCCGGTTGCGTGGGCGACCAAGGCCCACTCGGTGCCGGTGGCGGGATCGGTCCAGCCCCACAGGTCGTTCACCACGCCGGCCGAGTGCAAGCCGGTTAGGCCTGGGCCGAGTTTGCCTACCCCCATCTCCTCCAGCGGCAGGAAGGCGAGGAGATCGAGACCTCGGCAGGCGTATTGCCCCGCTCGACCGTATTCGCACGGCACCACGCCATCCGTGACGCTCGGCGCGTCCTCGACCTCGACGGCCGACGGCTCGACACACGCCGAAAGTACGAGCAGCGCAACAACGACGCACCATCGAGCGATTATCATGGTTCCATCTCTCCTTGGTCGTCGAAGCTCTCCACGATGGACGTACCGCTACCCCTCGCCGTCCTCTTCCTCCAGAACCGGCCTGCCGCCGACGTAGACCTGTTCCAAGGTCTTGGTGTTGGTGATGTCGCGGAAAGGACTGGCGCCCAGCACCAAAAAGTCGGCTCGCTTGCCGGGTTCCAGCGTTCCCACATTGTCGAGCCCGAGGCACTCCGCTGCGGTGCCGGTAGCCGTCCTCAGGGCTTCGGTCGGAGTCAGACCGGCGCCGCCGACCATCAGCGCGAGCTCCATGTGCTCGAAGAAGCCGGGGAAGCGGCCCGGAGGTCCGGCGTCGGTCCCGAACGCGATCCGTACTCCCGCTTCGTTTAGGGCGGTGAGGTTGGAGAGAGCCTGGACGAGCGCGACCCGATAGCGCGCCGCCGTCTCGCTGGTCCGCACCTGCTCCATGTAGGTGGAGTCGCTCAGCCGTTCGACCTCGGAAGCCATGGCCCGAGCGGTGAAGAACTCCTCGTCGAAGAAGCCGGGACGCCGGCCGTAGACGAAAGTGCTCACCTCGCGGGTCAGCGTGGGAACGTAGCACACGCCGCTCTCGGTCAGGCCGGTTGTGAACTCGTCGTCCACGTCCGCGTCGCGGACCGAGTGGGCGATCAGCCCGGCCCCCATCTCGAGAGCTCGGCGAGCGTCCTCCAGGTAAAAGATGTGCGTCGCCACCGGCACGCCCGCCTCCCGACCGACGTTCACCACGGCCTCGACCGCTTGCCAGGGCATCTTCTCGCTGGTGCCGAGGTTGTCGTCGATGCGCAGCTTGAGCCAGTCCGCCCCGGCGGCCACGACCTCGCGCGCTGATGCGGCCGCCTCGGAGGGCTCCCGGGCGGTGATGACCGGCCCGGAGGCCAGCAGGGCGGCCAGGCCGGCTGCGTCGGCGATCTCGTCCCGCGCCTCGATCACCTCGACGGCGTCGCCGAGCGAGTTCACAGTCGTGACGCCGTAGGCCGCGAAGAGACCTAGATCGGCCTTCACCCTCTCGACGATGTCGTCCTCGCCGTTTTCCATCCAGCGTCCCGACACGTGCGCGTGGGTGTCGATGAGTCCCGGAATGACATACTTGCCTTCGAGCAGGACGATCTCCGCGTCGGCGGGGATGCCGCCGGTGGTGGAGACCGAGACGATCGTTCCGTCGGTGACGACGATGGTCGCACCCGATGTCGGTTCGGAGCCGGTGCCGTCCCAGACCGTCGCGCCCACGAATGCGACCGTGGTGGCGGCCGTGCTCTGCTGAACGCCGGAGGACGCGCTCCCGATGTCCGGGGTGAGGCTTGCGAAGGCCGGCGACGGCGTCACCGCGAAGAGGGTTGGAATCGCCGTGATAGCTTGAAGGCGGACTGGTATTTTCATTTCCGCATATCCGGTTGGTACCGTCTCCGCACGGCGGTGATTCCCTCTTCGGAGCCGATCACCGTCAGGCGGTCGCCGGCGCGGAGAAGTGTCTTGGAGTCGGGTATGATAAGCTCTTCACCCCTGACCACCATAGTGGGTAGAGTCCTCGGAGGAAAGGCAATCTCGCCCAGAGTCCTGTTCACCAGGCCGGCGTCGTCCACGTTGAGCTGCGCCACGAGCTCGTCCTGCAGCAGGGTCGTACGCAGTTGGTCGTTCCCTTCCGCAGCGACCCAGGCGTCCATGAACTCCACATGGTCCGCTCGGCGGGCGATATGGGCCAAGGTCCGGAGGTGGCGCCCGGGTGCGCTCTTGGGCGAGACCAGGAAGAACACGGCCCGGACCGGCTCGGCCTTGGGGGGCGCAGTCGGGGGAGGCGGAGTCGCTTCGGACCTTGCGATATCGGTGACTCGCGGCGCTCGGGCTATCGCCAGGTAGGGTCGATCGATGGAATCCAGGGTGAGGTGCGGGAGCGCTACCCCGTGTGAAACCGGGGTGGCTCCGCTGCGTCTGCCCTCCATGAAGGCCGCGTTGAGGCTGGCGGCGTCGGCGGTTTCGCTTACCGCGCCGGGGGCGATCAGTTCGGCTAGACGCCGAGACGCCAGTTCGGCCAGTTCGGCGAAGGCGACCGGGCGGGCGTAGTCGAGAACCGGAGCCTTGGTCACCAGCGCGAAGAAGGGATCGGCCTCGCTGGCGGAGTGCTCCTTCATGATCTCGCGGAGCTCGCGGTCGAGCCCGGTGTGACGTTTTCGTCCCAGTCTTTCGAAGACGTGGAGAATAGCTCCGCCGCGGTCCACGCGGTGCTGGGCGTAGTAGCTGTACCAGCTCGCTCCCAAAACCACCAGACCGCCCGCGAAGAGAGACGGCAGCGTACCCAGCGTCACGATCATCCAGCCCGAGGCCAGGATGCCGCCGATGTGAAGCGCCGGATACAGGGGAGACCTGAAGCCGGGGTCGTACGAAGCGAGCCCGCTTTCTCGCATCACGATCACTCCCAGGCAGGCGAGCGAGAAGGTCAGGAGCAGGAAGGCGCTCGCCAGCTTGGCGATGTTGCTTGGACCCAGCGAGACGAATGCGATGACGAGCGCCACCGTCACCACGATGCCCACCGTAGGAGTGCCTTGTCGGCTTATGCGCCCGAACAGCGGCGGAAGGATGCCGTCGCGGGCCATCGCCAAAGGGTAGCGCGAAGAGTAGAGTATGCCCGCGTTCGCCACCGCAAAGAAGGCGAGCAGAGCCGCGACGGCCGCGAGCGTCGGCCCCAGCGTCGAGCCCCATCCGGTGGCGAGTACCTCGGCGGTGGTGGCGACGGGAGTCAGATCGCCGCCGTCGGCCGCGAGACGGTCCGCGCCGACAACTCCGACCATGACGGTTGTACCGCCGATGTAGACGAGCAGCACCGTGCCGAACGCGAGAAAGATGCCGGTCGGAAAGCTCCGGGCGGGATCGCGGACCTCTTCCGCGACACTGGCGACGTTCGATAGTCCCATGTAGCTGACGATGACCAGCCCGGCGGTCGCGACGAGGCCGGAATCGAGATTACGTCCGATTCCTGCGAAGCCGCCAGGGTCGACCTGAAACGAGCCGGCTCCGATGAAGAGAGCGAGCAGTGGCAGCAGGCCGACGATCAGGATCGCCTGAAACCGTCCCGTGATCCTCGCGCCCAGGGCGTTCACGGCACCGAAGACGATAGCTAGCGCCCATGCGATGGGCGTCGCCGGCAGGTCGTCGAAGAAGATGCCCAGGTAGGCGCTGATGCCCACCAGGGCGAAGGCGGCCTTGAGCATCAGCGAGATCCAGATGCCGAAGCCCGCGATCGTCCCCACGAGTGGCCCCATGGCTCGGTCGGCGAAATAGTAGACGCCGCCCGCCTTGGGCATGGCGGTGGTCAGTTCCGCGACGCTCAGCAGCCCCGGCGCCAGGACGAGCCCCGCCAGCGCATAGGCAAGCGGGACTGCGGGACCGACCTCATTGGCCGCCAGTCCGGGCAGCAGGAAGAAACCCGAGCTGAGTGTCGCCCCTACCGCGAGGGCGTAGACATCTCTGGTGCCGAGGGATTTCGGGAGCCCCTTGCCGAGACTCATTTCCAGATGTGGTTCGTTAGCCGGAGGCCTCTACGATCCGATCCAGATACTCGTCGATCTTCGCGACGGCCGCGAGCGTCTCGGACTGAGAGTCGGCCCCGGCGATGGCCATCGCGAACTTCATCATTTCCCGCCGGGCGGCGTCGCGATCGAAGGTCGAGGCCTTGTGGGCGGCGGTGACCGGGGCCGCCTTGGGAGCCGAGGCGCGTCCGCGCGGCTGCTTGCGCGGAGTCTCGGTCGCGGCGGAAACGATCTTCCACGGCATCTCCTGACCCTTGGCGGCGGGGGTCGGCGGTACGGGTTCGGGAGCCGCGTCGGCGACGGCGCCCGGAGCGGGAGCGATCGGCTGGGGCTTCTTCTTCCGGCGTCCGTTCTTCGGCACCCTCTTGGGCGCCGGCGGCAACTTGCCTTCGTCCCGCAGCTCGCGGTAGGCCGGCAGTCGGTACTTGCCCTGGAACTGTCTGATCGACAGGTCCGCCACGGAAGAACTGATCTCCGTAGCCCGACGCTGGAGATCTTCGTTCCGGGTCTTGGGATCCTTGAGTACCTCGGTCTTTACGAACGCCAGGACGCGGGCGTACTCGGTGGTTGCCTCATTCATGCTCGATAAGGGGTGTGAGGAGGGGGCCGCCGGACAAGCTTCCAAGTAAGATACCGCACTATCACACAGACAACAAGTAGGAAGGCGTTATCTTTCCGCCATGAGCGACCTATCCCGGGAACTGAAATGGCGCGGCCTTCAGCAGGACGCGACGCAAGGGGCCGAGCCGCACCTGGCCGAGGCTCCCCGCTCCATCTACATCGGTTTCGATCCGACCGCGCGCTCGCTGCACGTGGGCAGCCTGCTCGTCATCTCCACTCTCGCCCTGGCTCAGCGTTGCGGCCACACGCCGATCGCCCTGGTCGGCGGCGGTACCGGACTCATCGGCGATCCTTCGGGGAAGAGCGACGAGCGCAATCTGCTCTCCGAGGAGACCGCAATGGAGAACAGCGAGGCGATCGGCGCGCAGTTGGCCGCCTTTCTCGATTTTTCGCCTTCGCTCTCGAACCGGGCCCTGGTATGCAACAATCTCGACTGGTTGGGCGGGCTCGGTCTGGTACCCTTCCTCAGAGACATCGGCAAGCACTTCTCAGTGAATCGCATGGTTGCGCGCGAGTCGGTGAAGCGTCGGGTGGAGACTAGCGAATCCGGCATCTCCTTCACGGAGTTCTCCTACTCCCTCCTCCAGGCCTACGACTTCCTGGAACTCTACCGACGCCACGGCTGCACGGTTCAGATGGGCGGCAGCGATCAGTGGGGCAACATCACGGCAGGCACCGAGCTGGTCCGCAAGGTCGAGGGCGTTCGGGCCTTCGGCGTCGTCTCGCCGTTGGTCACGAATTCTTCGGGGACCAAATTCGGCAAGACCGAGTCCGGCAACGTCTGGCTCGATCCCGAACTGACCTCTCCCTACGAGTTCTATCAGTTCTGGCTGAATACCGCGGACGCCGACGTGGTGCGACATCTGAAGGCGTTCACGCTCCTGGGCCGGGAGGAGATAGACGGAATGGCGGCGGAAATCGATAGCGCACCTCACCGACGGGTGGCTCAGCGAGCCCTCGCGGCGGAGGTCACGCGGCGGGTCCACGGGGACGTGGGCCTTGCAGGAGCCGAGCGAGCGACGCGGGCGTTCTTCGGCGGCGAGCTCCGGGAGCTGAGCGAAAAGGAGCTCGGCTGGGTGTTCGCAGACGCTCAGGCGGTCGAAATGGAAAGGGAAAGATTGGCTGCCGGGGTGCCGGTGACGCACTTCGCGGTCGCCAGCGGGGTAGCCGGTTCTCTCAGCGACGCCCGCCGCAGGCTCGCGGAAGGAAGCTTCTACCTCAACAACGTCAGGGTGACCGATCCCGAGCACGTGGTCGCGACCGAGCATGTCATCGGGTCCCGGTATATTGTCGCTCGCCGAGGCAAGAAACGTTACGTACTCGTCAGGGTGGTCGGGTGACCGGCTCGCCGTCCAACAATGGAGAACCAGGAAAAGTGTCAGTAAGAAATCCCCTCGTCGGAGTGGTCATGGGCTCTAGCTCCGACTGGGGCACGATGGAGCATTGCGTTAAAACGCTCGACGCCCTCGGCGTCGCCAACGAGGTCAAGGTGCTTTCGGCGCACCGCACGCCTCACGAGGCCGCCGAGTACTCGGAGACCGCAGCGGACCGCGGATTGAAGACCATCATCGCCGCAGCCGGCGGGGCCGCGCATCTGGCCGGGGTCCTGGCGTCCCTCACGCACCTGCCTGTGCTGGGCGTTCCAATGAAGGCCTGGTCGCTCGACGGTCTCGACTCGCTGCTCTCGACGGTGCAGATGCCGCGTGGAGTTCCGGTTGCCACCTTCGCCATCGGCAAGGCCGGCGCCGTGAACGCCGCCATCTTTGCCGCCCAACTGATCGGGCTCTCCGATTCGGAAACCGCCGCGTCGGTCGCGCGGGACCGTCGGGAGAGGCGCGACGCGGTTCTCGTCGAGACCCTCGGGTAGGCCGGCCGATGCTCGACGAGATCAAGGGACGGCTGGAGGGGGAGATCTCCCGGCTCAAGCGCGAGCTGAACATCGATCTGCCCAAGAGAATCGAGGCGGCGTTGGAGCTCGGCGACCTGCGCGAGAACTCGGAATACAAGGCCGCCAAGGAACGGCAGGCGTTCGTCGAAGCCAGGCTCGGCCAGCTCAGCTCGCGGGTCTCCGGGCTGGCGAAGATCAACCTCGACGAGATGGAGCTTGACCGAGTGGCGATCGGCTCCGAGGTTAAGGTGCTCGACTTCGCATCCGGGCAGGAGTTCACCTTCACAATCACCCCCGGCGACTTCATAGACCTCGACGCCGGCCAGGTGTCGATGGCCTCGCCCATCGGTCAGGCTCTGATGGGATCATCGGAGGGGGACGAGGTGGATGTGCGCCTCCCTGGCGGGGTGCGACGTTATCGCGTCGAAAAACTCACGGCCCTCGGGGGTTGAAGGTCCGGTAGGCCGGACCGGCCGTGACTTTCGATCCCGGGGCGGTCGGGCGCCACGGAACCGACGCAGAACATCTTCCCGCAGGAGGTCCGACCGTGCCGAGCAAACCGAACCGACGAGAATTCGCCCGCCTTTTCGCCGCAGGCGGATCGGCGGCTCTCCTCGGCCATCCCGCCCTCGAGGGCCTGCTCTCAGGCAGGTCCGCCGCAGCCGCTTCCCCGCCCGCTCTCGGGCCCGGTGGCGTCCGTCCACGGGCCGGAGCCGATGTCGACTGGAAGGCGGTGCGGGCAGCCTTCCTCATGCCCGAGGAGCTCTCGGTTCTGAACGCGGCGAATCTCTGCCCTGCGCCCTCCCACGTCATCGCCTCGGTTCGTGAGGATACCGAACGGCTCGACCGGGAGCCGGTGCCGTCGTTCCGGGCCGAGATGCACGGGGTGCGGGAGCCGGTGCGGGATCTGCTCGCGGATTTTCTCGGAGTGACGCCTGAAGAGATCATCATCGTCCGCAACACCAGCGAGGCGAACAACTGGGTCTCCGCCGGTCTCGATCTCGGTAGCGGCGACGAGGTGGTGATCGTGGCCGACAACCACCCGAGCAGCAACCGGGCCTGGAAGGGGCGCGCCGAGCGTTTCGGTTTCACGGTCAGGGAGATCGTCCCGCCTTCGCCTCATCCGGGGCCGGACTACTACGTCGACGCCTTTCGTCGGGAGATCACGTCTTCCACACGGCTGATCGCCTTCACCCATCTCACCAACACGGCCGGAGACCTCTTTCCGGCGGCGGAGCTCTGCGCCCTGGCGCGGGAACGCGGAGTGCTGTCGCATGTGGACGGTGCGCAGTCCTTCGGCCTCTTCGACGTGAATCTGCGAGAGATGGGGGCGGATTTCTACAGCGGAAGCGCGCACAAATGGCCCTGCGGTCCGAAGGAGGCGGGAGTCCTCTACGTCCGCGCGGAGGTCGCCGATCGACTCTGGCCCTCGGTTTACTCGGCCTACCCCGGGAGGCGGGGACTGTCGCGCACCCACGAGGGCATGGGCCAGCGGGACGAACCCGCTCTCCGCGCCTTCGGACGGCAGATCGAGTTCCTGAACGGAATCGGGATGGTCGAGATCGAAGAACGCTCGCGCTACCTGGCGAGCCTGCTGCACGATGCGCTCGTCGAACTGCCGGGGATCCGCATGTGGACCTCGCCCCATGCCGAGCGCAGAGCGGCGGTGGTGACCTTCCGACCGGCTTCGCTCGACCCGGCCGAGGTGATCGCCGCACTGGAGGAAGACGGAATAGTCGCCGCGGCTCGGACCGGGAGCGACCGGCCGGGCGTGCGCTTCTCGCCGCACTTCTACAACTCGGAGACCGACGTGGAACGGGCGGTGGCGGCGATCTCGCGTTATCTGGTCTGACACTCGGTTCACGCAAGAACACCGAGCTCGTGAACCCTGCTCCGGCGGCAGCGCCGGGGGAGGGTGAAGGACTCCTACCAGCCGCCGAGGCTCGGACCGAAGACGAGCACTCGAGGTTCGCCCAGGCCGTCGAACGCGCGAGCCAGGGACTCCGGCGTCACAGCTGAAATTTCGGAGCCGAGACGCCGGACTCGACCTTCCCTGAGCAGGTCGCCGCTGATCCGGAGGCCGGCGTCGGAGCCGTTAGCGTCGGCAAGCAGGCTTCGTGCCCGGAAGGCCCTGCGGGCCAGCAGGAAAAGCGTGCCGTCGGGAGGGGAACCTCGCAGTTCCCGTACCGTTGCCAGAGCGTCGTCGATCCACCGGGCGGCGCGGTCGGGATGGAATGCGGCGCGTACCAGCACGACGGTTCCGTCCGGCACCTCGGCGATCGCCACGTCGACGCCGTAGGTGGAGGGCCGGGGCGGATCGGGCATGAGTTCGGCGCGCACGAGGTCCGCCGCGAACTCGAGCTCGGTTCGCGGGACGTCGGACTGCACCGGATAGGCCAGACCGATCCATGAAGCGGTCACGTTGCGCCGGAGGTCCGACCGTCGGCCGGTCGCCCACGGGGCTCCGACCGCCGCGATCCCGGTGTTGGCACCCATCTCGGCGACCGCCGCCGAGTCGACCGTTCCCGACGCCTCGGCCCGGCCAGGCGCTTCGAGGCCGGCGGAAGGCAGCGCCCAACCGGGGCCGGTGACGACGGTCAGGGCGCGGGAAGACCGGTAACCGGAGCGGTGAAGGGCGTCGACGTCGGCGAACGAGACCGACGCAGGGTCGCCTGCCCGGGCCTGCCGTGCCGCCCGCCCCGTCAGAAGCGCGGTCAGCTCCGCCTCGAATTCCTCTACCGGGGATCCGTCCGAAAAGGCCGCAGCTGCGACGGCGCGCGACCTGACTTCCTCGAACCGGGCCGCGGGAGGGGACGAGAATATTGCTGCCGAGGCAAGCTCCCACGCCGCGTCCCACCCCGTCGGAGACGAGACCAGTTGGAAGCGTGTGGAGACCCGGCCGACCGACGCCTCGACCCTTGCGGTGCGGCCCGCCAGACGGCGGTTCGCCTCGGCGACCAGGGCCTCAGCGAGGAGCGACGCCGTGCCCGATGACACGTTCGAGCCGGAAAGAGAGCCGACCGGCACGGTGAGCGTGACTACCACCGCCCCTGTTGCCCTAGCTTCGACGTACCGCGGAACCCCCTGGCCGGCCGCAGTGCCGGGCTGGGCCAACAGGGCGAGAGCGAGGACCGCCAGCGCCCGTCCGCGGAATCCTTTGATGGCCGCCGGCACCGGAAACGCCCTAGTCGTCATCGCCCGAGGTCGGCGTAGCGAGGTCCGTCGAGGGTCTCGACGTATTCCAACATCTCGGCGAGCCCCAGGCTCTCCAGCTGCCGGAGACGTTCGGATGCGGCGGCGAGCTCGCCTGTGGTTCCGTAGGCATCGGTGATCGCCCTCAGAACCGCAGCCGGTCGGTCCAGTCTCGTCCAGCGCTCGAGGGCCGCCTCGCGGGCGGCCTCGCGAACCTCCTGCTCGGTGAGCGTCTCGCGCACTCGGTCTACGATGCCTCTCAGCAGCTCGCGAACCGTGTTGGCGCCGCGTGGGTAGGCGGCGCCGGTCACTACTATCGCGGAGCGGTCCGCGAGGGTGAGAAGCCTCACGGCCATGACCGACTCGTCGGGCCCCGAGTTCATGCGGGCGGCGATCAGCCTGACCAGCACCTCGGCTCGCGGATCCGCAGGTGATCGGTCCGCCCAGACCGACCCGTGCCAGCGCCTGATGGTCGACGGCCGTCCGGATGCCGCTATGGACGGATGGGGCAGATCGTCGAGTCCGGCGGGAGGCGGATCCCGGTTGCCGAGGATGCCCAGAGCGGCAAGCACGACTGCCGGTTCCGCCGAAGTGTGCACGAAGACCGCCATCGAGCCCGGAACGTGGGTGCGAGCCCAGAGTTCACGGATTCCGGCGAAGCGCAGTTCGCCCGCGGCCGAGGCGGTCGTGACGCCCAGTTCGGTGAGCAGGCGCGCTACGAGGTACTCCTCCGGCGACTCCTCCCGGCGGGACGCCTCTTCTCGCGAGAGCACGAGAATTTCGGGGAGGTTGCCGTCGCCGGGCGAGGGTGCGGCGACCCCGGTCCGGATCAGGAAGCCGAGAAAATCGAGATCGATCTCGGCCCCCTCGACCGAGTAGCTGATCCCCCAGGGCGAGCGGGTCGCGGAGACGTCGGCTCCCGTCGAGCCTACTGCGCCCCTCATGCGCCGTTCGGCGAGCTCCGCGACGACCGCTCCGGCTCCTCTCTCCACCGGATGCTCGGTTACGGGGACGAAGACTCTGATCGCGGCGACGCCCGTGGCTTCGGCAGGGAAGAGAAAGATCTCCGGGCCGTCCACCAGCCGGATGATCGTATCCGGCGACGGCAGGAGGTCCTGCGCGTCAACGGGCCCGGCCGGATCCGATGCGATGGAAAGGCTCCACGCGACGAGAAAAGGTACCGCGCGCGACGACGGCGGGCGAGGCCGAAGGATCCCCACTGTGAGGCCGCCCTTCCTCACCGCGACCAGAGCGCATGCAGCGCCGCGCTGCCGGTGGAGGCCTTGGCCACGGGGGCGTTTAGTCCCGGATTTCCTCGGGGAAGAAGTAGTTCATGGGGTTGCGCGGTACCCCGTTCACATGCACCTCGTAGTGGACGTGGGTCGAGGTGGAGGTTCCCGTACTTCCCATCAGACCCACGGGATCGCCGCGTTTCACCATTTGACCGACCCTGACCAGAAGCTTGTCGGCGTGAGCGTATCGGGTGACGAAGCCGTAGCCGTGGTCGATATCCACGGTCAGTCCGTATCCGGGCAGGTTGGAGGCACGAATCACTCTGCCTTTCGCGGTCGCCCACACCTGCGACCCGCGCACTCCCGAGATGTCGACGCCGTGGTGAGGCAACGGCAGATTGTGGATCGGATGGAGACGCTCCTGCGAAAAACCGCTCGCGATCCATCCGGCGGCCGGTTTGATGGAGGGGAGAGATTCGAGCATGTCGCGCTTGGCGCTCGCTTCGTCCACCGCCGCAGTCAGACTCGCCAGCAGGATGTCGGCCCGGCGCGTAGCTTCGTCGAGCGCGTCGGAGATGCCGAAAGCCCGAGTCCGCGAGGTCGAGTCGAGTTCGTCGAGGTAGTAGGTTTCCAAGGTCGGGGAGCCCGGCCCTCCGACTCCGGCCATGAGCACCTCGGGGTCGAGCGGATCGAGACCGGCCAGGGTGCGGAGCTGAGCGTCGCGTTCGGCGATCTCGCCGATTCGGTCGCTGATCGAGGCGGCCTTGTCTTCAAAGGCGAGGAGCTCTTCGCCGAGAGTCGAGGTGCGAGCCTCCAGGACGCCGACATGTACGGCCTGCGTGAGCCCGTACGTCGCAAGAACGAGCAGGGCGAGCCCCAGGAAGGCCGCCAGCCCTCCCGCCCAGCAGATTTTCCGGCCCAGGGTCCGCGACAGGGAGAGGTGGGTTGTCTTCCCGGACCGTTCGTCCATGACCACCACCGACCAGCGTCGACCTCTCATGCGGGACTTGCCGTATTCGTGTCGTCAGGTGTTCCGAGCATCGGTTCCTTGGTCAGGCTGTCTGCCACGCTGATTGGAGAGTGCAAAGATGCCAAGCCGCAGCCGAGGTGTCAAGGTCGCACACGGAAAACGGACGAAGCCACGCGCCGCCGTTACGCCGCTCTCGGCGCTCGTAGTTTCACCGCGGACGGTGGAGGAACACCTCACCGCAGGCTTTCCACCTTGGGGAAGAGCGGCTCGAGCGCGTCGAGGCTGCGGCCCGCGAGGGAGCCTGCGGTAGCTTCCTCCAACGTGGGCGCCGCATCCGTTCCGAAACAGCGAGCGAGGCGCACCATGGCGTTCGGGGTGACGGGCTCGAAGAGCGCACAGAGCACCAAGACCACCCGGGCGAGGCTGGCCAAAGCCTCGTCGAGCTCTTCCGCCGCGCCGCCGTCCGCTAGCTTGGCCAGCTTCCACGGCTGCGAAGCTTCCACGTATCCGTTCGCGATGCGGGCCAGCTCCATCGCTGCAGCCAGCGCTTCGTGGAGTCTGAGCCGCTCCATCTCCGACCTCACCCGTTCCACCGCACCTTCGATCTCGGCGGCGAGCCCTTCTCCCGGGGCGTCGGGCACGATTCCGTCCCGGTAGCGGCGGATCATCGAAACCACTCTCGACGCAAGATTGCCCAATATGTTGGCGAGCTCGGAGTAGCGGGCGAGGAAGCGTTCGGGCGTGTAAGAGGCGTCCGATCCGGTGGGCATCTCCCTGAGCAGATACCAGCGCACCGCGTCGGCCCCGAAATCGCGGCTGATCCCGAGCGGATCCACCACGTTGCCGAGGGACTTGGACATCTTGGTGTCTCCCACCACCCACCAGCCGTGCGCGAGCAGCCGGGCGGGCGCCGGCAGCCCCACCCCCATGAGCAGCGTCGGCCAGTAGACGGCGTGCGTGGTGATGATGTCCTTGCCCACCACATGGAGATCGCACGGCCAGCGCGAGTCGCCCCAGTCGTCGAAGCCCTGCCGTTCCGGCTCGGCGTCCGGGTCGATCGCGCCCGACGCGGTAAGGTAGTTGATGAGGGCGTCCACCCACACGTAGGCGACGTGGTCGCGGTCGAAGGGCAGCTCGACGCCCCACGACACCCTCGACTTGGGACGTGAGATCGAGAGGTCGGCGAGCGGCTTCTCCAGAAAGCCCCGGATCTCGTTCAAACGCGAGCGTGGAACGATCCAATCCGGGTTGGCGTCGATATGTCGCAGCAGGTCTTCCCGGAACGCGCTCATGCGGAAGAAATAGTTCTTCTCCTCGATCCGACGCACTGGTCGCGAGCAGTCCGGGCAGGTGTCGCCCGGCCCCAGATCCTTCTCGGTCCAGAAGCGCTCCTCGTGGATGCAGTACCAGCCCGAGTATCTGCCTTCGTATATGTGCCCGCGTTCGTGGAGCCGGGTGAGAAACGCGGTCACTACGGCCTTGTGCTCGTCCTCCGTCGTGCGGATGAAGCGGTCGTGAGAGATGTCGAGCTCCTCCCAGGCCGCCAGGAAGCGGTCGGCCATGGTGTCGCAGAGCTCGATAGGGGTGACGCCTCGCCTGGACGCCTCCTCCTCGATCTTGGGGCCGTGCTCGTCGGTCCCGGTGAGGAAGAGCACGTTCGATCCCTCCCGGCGCCAGAAGCGAGCGAGCGCGTCCGCCAGGATGGTCGTATAGGCGTGTCCGATGTGCGGTTCGCCGGAGGCGTAGTAGATGGGCGTGCTGACGAAGCGCCCAGATCCGGTCATGCCCGCCGTTCGGCCCTTGGGGCGGCCATTTCCTTCTGAAGATCGCCCAAGGTCACCATCCTTCTGTCTCCGTCATCGTTCTTCAGCCAGACCTCCTCCTTGAAAATATCGATATCGACGACCCTCTCGCGTCCGTCGGCCAGCGCGAGCACTCGCCCCTTGCGCGGGAAGCGGCGCCGAGCCTCCACGTAACTGGAGTGTTCGTGAAGCAGGCAGCACATGAGGCGCCCGCAATTGCCGCTGATCTGCTCCGGATTGAGCGAGAGATCCTGATCTCGGGCCACGGCCACGGTCACCTTGCGGAAGGAGGTCATCCAGGTCGAACAGCACTGTTCGCGTCCGCATCTGCCGACGCCGCCCAACTGCTTGGCCTCTTCTCGCGCGGTAAGATGCTCGAGCCGCACGCGGGCCCTGAAGGTGCGAGCGAGCTCGGGGAGGAAACGACGGAAGTCGACCCGTCTGGGGGCGGTGAAGTAGAGGATCAGGTAGCGTCGATCGAAGCGCCACTCGGCGTCGGAGAATTTCATCTCCAGACCGCTCTCAAGAGCCATCTCCCTGGCACGTCGACACACGCGCTCGTCATCCGCTCTCAGCTCGGGGAGCTTGGCCACGTCGTTCTTGGTGGCGAGCCTGATCACGTCGAGCTCGGGGGTCGGGGTGGCGCAGCCCGTGGAGGTGGAACACTTGCGTTCGGCGACGGCTCCCAAGGCGGTGACCCGCCCCAGGTCCCAGCCTCCCTCGGCCTCGACTATGACCCGGTCTCCGGTACTGAGGTCGATCCCGCGGCTGCCGAAATATCCCTTGCGCGCACCCTTGAAGCTCACCTCGGCGAAGAGGGTCGCCCATTCGGATTCCTGTTCGCCGTTACGCGGGGCGGGGGGAGGTGAATGAACGGCCGTCGGTGGTGGCGCGGCGGCGGGTGCGAGCGGGGAGGGAACGGGTCGGTCGTCGCCGGGGGCTGAGCTGGACACCGGCTACGCGTTCGCCTCCCGCCAGGCTCCGACGGCTTCGTACTTGGCGTGGCGCGCCGCGATCAGCGCGTCCGGGGTCAGGGCTGCGAGTTCGTCCAGCAGACTGCCGAGGGCGGAGCTCAGGCTTTTGGCGGCGGCGTCCCAATCGGAATGGGCTCCGGCGTCGGGCTCGGGCACGATCTTGTCGCACACCCCCATCTCGACGAGGTCCTTGGCGGTGAGCCGAAGAGCCACCGCGGCCTCCTCCTTCTTCTCGGCGGTGCGCCAGAGTATGGCGGCGCATCCCTCTGGAGAGATCACCGAGTAGATCGAGTGCTGCAGCATGACGATCCGGTCCGTGACGCCGATACCCAGGGCGCCGCCCGACATGCCTTCTCCGATGACCACGGAGACCGTGGGCACCTTCAGGCAGGCCATCTCCCGGAGGTTGCGGGCGATGGACTCGGCGATCCCGCGTTCCTCCGACCCGATTCCGGGGAAGGCGCCCGGCGTGTCGATGAAGGTCACGACCGGGCGTCCGAACTTCTCGGCCTGGCGCATGAGGCGGAGCGCCTTGCGATAGCCCTCGGGGTGCGGCATGCCGAAGTTGCGTCGAAGGTTCTCCTTCATGTCGCGCCCCTTCTGATGCCCTATCACCATCAGCGAACGATCGCCCAGGCGGGCCCAGCCCCCCACGATCGCCTCGTCGTCCCTGAAGTTGCGGTCGCCGTGGAGCTCGATCCAATCGGTGAAGATCCGCTCCACGTAGTCGAGCGTGTAAGGACGACGCGGGTGACGCGCCACCTGCACCTGCTCCATGGGAGAGAGGTTCCGATAGGTCTCGTTCGTCACTTGAGTCAGGCGAGTCTCCATCTCTTCGATCCGGGAGGAGTCCTGTCCGCGCTGCTTCGAGTCGCGCTTGAGCTTCTCGATCTGGGTGCGTATCGTCTCGATATTGCGCTCGAATTCGAACTGCATTTCGTGAGACGGTATGGAGGCGCGTGCGGGGTGGAGAGCGCGGGCGTCGGCCGCTCGCGGGCGAAACATGGGCGAGAACCTGGGAACGCCGACCGCCGAGTCGGCCGGAGCCGGTGTCCGCCGGAGACGCGGTGATGGCGAACGATGGGGAACACCGGAGCCGCGCAGGGTGTTCCGATGCAGAACAGTCCGTCGATGACGCGCCGCTCTACCGTGGCAGTTCCTGGCTGCGGGCTGCCACTGCTTCGAGCGCCACGATACGGCTGGTCCGGTGACCCGTTTTCTCTCCCCCGAGCTCGTTCCCTTCCCACTCTTCGGGACCGCGCACCTGGCCACCCTGGCGCTGGCGGCGGTCGTGGGCTTCCTGATGGTGCGGGGCGGTCGTCGCTCGAAGGCGCGGAGGTCGCGGCTGAGATGGGCCATGGTCGCGGGCTTCCTCATCGGCGAGTCGCTCTCGAACGGATGGAGCGCGAGCGTGGGACGATGGCAGCTCGATTCGGACCTCCCCCTGCACCTGTGCGGCGTGATGGTGTGGGTGAGCGTCTACGGGCTGGTCAGCCGGGCGCGCTGGGCGCGCACCCTAATGTACTTCTTCGGCGTCGCCGGCGCATCCCAGGCGCTGCTTACGCCTTCGGCCGAACACGGCATCGCCCACATCGCCTACCTGGCCACCATGCTCTCCCACGGACTCCTGGTGATCGCCGGGCTCTGGGTCGTGCTCGTCGAGGAATACCGACCCGGGATTCGTGACCTCGTGGTCGCCTTCGTCATTCTGAACATCTACGCGCTGGCCCTCTACCCGGTAAACCTCCTGCTGGGCTCCAACTACATGTACCTCGTGTCCAAGCCGGAATCGCAGTCGCTCTTCGATGTCTTTCCGAGCTGGCCCTGGTACCTTCTGCTAACGGAGTTCGTCGCGTTCGCCCTCTTCGTGTTGATGTATCTGCCTTTCCGACGAGGCAGGTCTACCCGGATCCGACGGGGGGCTCGGGGAGCTTGAACCACACCAGGATTCCGGTGGCGATTATGAAGGCGGCGGCAAGCACGGTGTTCACGAAGAAGCCGCTGTCGGCGTAGACCGGGCCCGCCGCTGCGGAGCCGACCGCATATCCCACGTGGCCTGCGGCGACTGTGAGGCTCATCAGTTGCCCGCGGTTCCTGCCGCTCACGAGCGATGTGAGCAGAGCCGAGAACGGTGAGAGTCTCATGGCGACGAGGGCCATGGTGAGAAAGAAGTAGATGTAGCCGAGCCAGGCGTTCCGCACGAACGGGACCGTGGCCAAAGTGAGGACGCAGAGACCGATGCAGGCGATCAGGACGAGACGTTTCCGGCCGACCCGGTCCGAGAGCTTTCCGGCTCGGGGTCCGCTGACCACGTTCGCGACTCCTCCGAAGGCGAACATTAGGGCCAGCTGGGAGCCCTCGATCCCGACGGAGGTCTCGAGCCAGATGGGGAAGTAGGTCACCAGAAGCGAGATGCCCAGAAACATGATGAAGTAGGCCGCCGCGGCCCACGCGACGACGGGCCTGCGCAGCAGCCGCGCATATCCTCTCGCGGCTCCCACGATCGTGAGCGGCAGACGCGAGCGGCGGATCTTGGGCTGAGGGACCAGGAAATAGACCATGAGGGTGGCGACGGCCATGGTCAACCCGAAGAGGTAGAACGGCGACTTGACGCCGAACCCGTTCGCGAGCAGGATGCCGATGGGAATGCCGCCCACCTGCCCGACTGCGGAGCCGCTCATGGCCCATCCGCTCGCCCATCCGCGTCGGTCGTAAGGAAAATAGTCGCCGATGTAGGAGACTGCGGCGCCGGTGAGCACGCCCCCGGCCATTCCGGCGAGGATGCGCACCGCCAGAAACGAATAGTAGTCGGTCGCGAAGGCGTGCAGCCCCAGAGCCACGCTCATGCCCGCCGCGCCCCAGAGCAGGATGCGCCGCCTGCCCACACGGTCCGACACGGGTCCCGATATGATCGCGAAGACGCCCAGCATGACGGAATAGGCCGCGACGAAGGTGCCCATGATCGCGGCATCGACGACGAGCTCCTCCCCGATCAGCGGGAGGATGGGCGCGATAATCATCGTCTGGCATGCGGACGAGAAGATCAGCAGCCAGAGGGTGAGGATTATGGTCTTGTCGGAGCCGCCGGTCGGGGCCCCGCCCCGGAAGAGGAGCGGTCGTTTCCAGCGTGGACGGTTCGCTTTAGAAGTCTCGATGGATCACCATGGCGTGGCGTTGCACTGTGGGCATCATCACCAGATTGACGACGTTCACGTGGGGCGGAGTGTTGGCGACGTAAGCGACCGCGTCGGCCACATCCTCCGGGGTGAGGGGCACGGTGTCGCCGTAGACCGAGGCGGCGCGTTCGGAGTCGCCGTCGAAACGCACCTCGCTGAACTCGGTCTCCGTAAGCCCGGGGTCGACGCTCGACACCCTTACCCGGGTGCCCACGAGGTCGATGTTCATACCTTCGTTGAGGGCCCAGACCGCGAACTTGGTCGCGTTGTAGACGGCGCCCTTCGGATAGACCCAGCGTCCGGCGATGCTCCCGATGTTGATCACGTGGCCCGAGTCGCGCTCGACCATCAGCGGCAGCACCGCCCGCGAGACGTAGAGCAGCCCCTTGAGGTTGGTGTCGACCATGTCGTCCCAGTGGGCGAGATCGCCCTCGTGGAAGAGGTCGAGACCGCGGGCCTTGCCGGCGTTGTTGACGAGGATGTCGGGGACGAGCCCGCGCTCCTCAAGGTCGGCGACGTAGGACCGGACCGCCTTGGAGTCGGTGACGTCGAGCGAGGCGCCTTCCGCAGCGATCCCATGTTCGGCGGTGAGATCGGCCGCCAGACGGCGGATCCTGTCCTCGCGGCGTGCCGACAGGAGCAGATGCGCCCCTTGGGCTGCGAGCGTGCGGGCGCAGGCCTCGCCGATACCGGCCGAGGCTCCGGTTATGAGTGCGCGCTTGCCTGTGATTCGTGGCATGGTTCGGGCTGGAGTCAGGGTGACCGGGTTTGAGTCAATATCACCGCCGACGGCCTCGAACGTCCAGCCGGCGGGCGAGGAGAACGGCCGCGTGCATGGCCTCCCTCTCCAGCCCGTCCCGGATCTGAGCCCGACAGCTCGTGCCCGGTGCGACGACGACGGCCTCGGGACTCCTCCGAAGGGCGGGCAGCAGCTCGAGCTCGGCCATGGCTAAAGAGGTGTCGTGGTACTCCGATCGGTACCCGAACGAGCCCGCCATGCCGCAGCAGCCTGCGGCCACTGTCGACACCTTCGCCCCCGGCAGATGTAGCCTAAGCGCCTGCTGCGTCACCAGCTCGAGTCCGGCAGCTTTCTGGTGGCAGTGCGCGTGAACCAGGATCTCACGTCCGCTTCCGGCGTCGGGACGGCTGCCGGAGTCGGCCTTTCGCCTGGCCTGCGGTAGATCGACCACCGCCTCCTCGAAGAGGCTTACGTTCGATGCGAGTTCGTGCGCCTCGGAGGTGCCCAGCAGCTTGGGAATCTCGTCGGTGAGCGCGGAGACGCAGCTCGGTTCGAGGCCGACCACCGGCACTCCCTTCCTCGCCGGCGGGAGCGCCGCGTCAACGAGCCGCCGAGCCTCGGTCCGAGCCTCGTCCACCATGCCCGCCGAAAGGTAGGTACGCCCGCAGCAGAGCGGGGTCGACGTCCTGCCCGCCCCGCCGTACCCCGTCGGTCCGAGCGGAACCGGCTCCAGGCCCAGGAACCTTAGCACGCTCGCCGCCGATCTAGCGATCTCCGGTTCGAACCAGCGGGTGTGGGTGTCCACGAAGAGCGCGACCCGGAATGTCTCTTCGCTCTTCGCGACCGGGGCTTTCCGGTCGTTCGGGTCGGCGAGCAGCTCCTGCTCCGACCACGGCGCCCGTGACCACTCGGGAAGCGGTCGTCGGGCCGAGATTCCCAGCCAACGGTCCGCTGCCTTCCTGAGCGCGGCGCTGCGACCCAGAGCGTTGAGAACGCCCGCTCCTCGGCCGAGGAGCGGCGCCCACCTCGGCAGCTCCGCCAACGTTCTTTCCCGCCGCGGCACGCCGTAGCGTCTGTTGCGGCGATGCATCCACTCCAGCTTCATCGCCGCCATGTCGATTCCCGCAGGGCACTCCCGGGCGCAGGCCTTGCAGGAGATGCAGAGCGAGAGCGCCCGGTCCATCTCAGACGAATCGAGCGCGGCGGCCGCTTCCGCAGCGTCGAGTGAGAGCGCCGCGCGCAGGGCGCCCGCCCGTCCGCGGGTGGAGTGCTGCTCGTCACGGGTGACCCGGTAGGAGGGGCACATGACGCCCCCTTCGAGCCGCCGGCAGGCCGCGTTGCCGTCGCACCTGCTCGCAGCCCGGGCGAGCCCGCCCTCCCAGGCGAGAACGGTGGGGAGCGGCTTCTCGCCCGCCGAGCCGCGCCACCGCGCGGAGTCGCGCGACCCCGAGCCGCGCGATCCTGCCGCCGCACCCGACTCGGCTGCGGGCGGAAGCCGGAAGAGCGAGGCGTCGTCCATCCGATGCGGATCCACGATCTTGCCGGGATTCATCCGCCCTTCGGGGTCGAGCGTCCGTTTGATCTCGGCGAAGAGCCGGACCATGCGGCTTCCCAGCATCGGTTCCAGGAACTCCGAACGCGTGATGCCGTCACCGTGCTCGCCCGAGTGCGTGCCCTCGCAATCGCGCACGACCTCGTGGGTCTCTTCCGCGACGGCGCGCAATCGTCTCACGTCGTCGGGGTCGGCCAGGTCGAGCGCGGGTCTCACGTGAAGGCAGCCCACCGAGGCGTGGGCGTACCAGGTGCCGCTCAGGCCGTGGCGCTCGAAGATGGCGTTCACGCGACGGGCGTATTCTTCGAGCCTGGCGAGAGGCACGGCGCAGTCTTCGATGAAGGAAATCGGCTTTCTGGGACCGGACATCGACATGACCACGCTCATTCCCGCCTTCCGCACCCGCCACACGTCGGCCTGCGCTGCCGGGCTCTCGACCCGGTGGACGGCGGAGACGCTGCCGCGGCCGGCGAGGACCTCCTCGAGTCCATCGAGAGAGCGGCCGAGCCGGTCGGTCGGCGCACCCGAGAACTCCACCAGCAGAACGGCGCCCGGAAGCCCCTCGGCCCGGCAACCGTAAGAACGGGTGATCGCGTCCTTCATGTCGGGAATCCGTCCCGCGAGCTCGAGAACCCGGTGGTCGACGAGCTCGACGGCGCTCGGTCCCAGCGCGACGATCGCCTCGACGCTGCCGAGAGCGGCGTAAAGGGTGGAGAAGTGGCAGACGCCGAGCGTCCGTCTCGCGGGCACGGTCGCCAAGCGCAGGCGGAGCCGCGTGAAGAACGCCAACGTCCCCTCGGAGCCGACGAGCAGCTTGCCGAAGTGCTCGCGCCCGGGCGCCAGCTCCTCCACTCGGTAGCCCGCCACGTTGCGCAGGGTCGGCGGGATTCTGTCGCCGATCTCGGCCTCGTTGGCCCCGTAGAGCTCGAGGAGCCGTCGGCGCAGGCGCGCGCCGCGCCGTCCCGGCTCCGGGCGGCTCGCCCCGAGCCCGGCGAAGTCACCCCGCCCGATCCTTCCTTCTTCGAACGAGAGCCGCTCGCCCCCTGCGAGTACGGCCTCCACGGCTTCCACGTTCCTGACCATGGGGCCGTAGCGGAGCGAGCGGGAGCCGGCGCTGTTGTTGCCGGCCATGCCTCCGATGGTCGCCCGGCTTCCCGTGGAGGGGTCCACCGGGAACCAGAGGCCCTCGGGCTTCAGGTGCGCGTTGAGCTCGTCGAGGACGACTCCGGGCTCGACATCGACTGTCGCGCACGCCGCCGCGCCCCGGTCGGGCAGCAGGGGCCCTATCCCCGTGAGCCAGCGACTGGTGTCGACGACCACCGCGCGCCCGATCGCCTGGCCGCACTGCGAGGTACCGCCCCCACGCGGAATAAGCGGCGC
Organism: Gemmatimonadota bacterium; assembly: GCA_021295815.1. Taxonomy (NCBI): domain Bacteria; kingdom Pseudomonadati; phylum Gemmatimonadota; species Gemmatimonadota bacterium. Next base: position 68,521 of record JAGWBQ010000008.1, read on the forward strand.
TCCCTCGGCTCGCGCCACCTCGACGATGGCCTCTACATCGGCCGCATTGCGCGGGAAGACCACGCCTAGCGGCTCGATCCGGTAGTGCGAGGCGTCGGTTGAGTAAATCGCCCGGGTTACGGCGTCGAAGCGAACCTCGCCCGAGATCTTACCGGCGAAGAGCTCACCGAGCGATGCGGAGCCGAGCGATGCGGAACGGGACGGGTGCGCCATCTTCGCTATCATATATTGACACTAGCGGCCTGCGGCGAAGTACATTCAGCATAGGGCGGGCCCGCGCGCACCGCCACACCGCCATGGCACCTTCCCGAGCGACCATCCCCATCTTCCAGAACAGCCCCGCAGGCGTCCACCGACTCCCTGCCCGCATCCGAGGCGATGACCGCGAGGCTGCCGCCCCCCGCCCGGTAGCCGACCGCAGGCCGAGGTCGCACTGGCTCGTCAGTTTCGTCGCTCTCGCCCTGACGGTGTGTTCGGCCGGTGACAGCGCGGAAGAGGGCGTGGTGTCGATGAGATTCGGGCATGTGGGCGAGCCTGGGTCGCTCTTCGCTCTCGCGGCGGAGGAGTTCGCCCGCAGGGCCAACGCTCGCCTCGACGGGTACGAAGTGGTCGTTTTCGGATCGAGCCAGCTCGGAGCCGACGAACTGGTACTTCAGAAGATAAGGCTCGGCACCGCCGAGTTCGGTCTGCCTTCGACGGTGATGTCGTCGCAGATCGACGAGTTCGGCATTTTCGAGATGCCTTACCTGGTCCGGGACCGGGAGCACATGAGGGCGATCGAGCGGGATGTGGTCTGGCCCGACCTCGCTCCGCTGGCCGAAGAGAGGGGCTACCGCATCCTCGCCGTTTGGGAGAACGGCTACCGCCACGTCACCAACAACATCCGCCCCATAGAGACGCCGTCGGATCTCGAAGGGCTCAAACTGCGCACGCCGCGCGGCATCTGGCGGGTGCGACTCTTCCAGTCGCTCGGCTCCAATCCCACTCCCATGCCGCTCTCCGAGGTCTTCATCGGCCTCCAGACCGGAGTGATCGACGGCCAGGAAAACCCGCTGCCTCAGATTTGGGCATCGAAGCTTCACGAGGTCCAGGATTACCTCACACTTACTCGCCACGTCTACACGCCTGCCTTCGTCGTCGTGTCGCCGCAATGGTGGGACGCGCTCCCCGAGGAAACGCGAAACGTTCTGCAGGAGGAGGCGCGGGCTACCCAGGACTTCGTCCACGAGACCGCGGAGCGTCTCGACGAGGAGCTGCTCGGCCTGCTGGCGAACTCGGGCCTCACGGTCAACGCGCCCGATCTGGCCAGCTTCCGAGAGGCGGCGGGTCCGATCCGGGCGTCCTTCGCGGAGACGGTTCCGACCGGGGAGGAGCTGCTCAGAAAGGCGGAGGAGGCCGTCTCGGTACCGTCGGGCGGTGAGTCGGCAGGTTCGGGGTGACTTGTCGGGCGGCCCGACTGTTGCAGGGCTTCCTGGAGTTCGTCGTCATCGGGCTCATGGTCGCGCTGGCGACGGTAGTGGTGGTGGGGGTAGGCTTCCGCAAGCTGGGTGCCGCCCTGGTCTGGTACGACGAGATCGCTTCGCATCTGCTCGCATGGCTCACCTTCTACGGCGCGGCGCTCGCTGCCCTGACCGGCTCCCACATCGCGGTGCCGACTCTCGTCGAGAGACTCCGGGGGAAGGCGAGGCTGGTCGGCGCGGTTCTGGCGCAGGGGGTGGTCTTCGCTTTTCTGGCGGTGCTCACCTACGCCGGGGTGCTGGTCACGGGTTCGCTTTCGGGAATCACGCTGACCTCGCTGCCCCAGGTACCGCAGTCCGTCGTGCAGTCGGTGATCCCGGTGAGCGGGGCGCTCTTCATCCTGGCCGAGATCCTGAGGCTGGCAGGCGGCCCCGACTCGGGTGAGCGGGCGTGAGCCTCCTGGCCCTCGGCGGATTCCTTCTCCTCTTCATACTGCTGGGCGTCCCGATCGCCATAGCCTTGGGCGCGGTCGCCGTGCTCGCGCTCGTGCTGGGTCCAGGGGGATTCGACGCTCTGCCCAACGTCGCGCTGGTCATGTATACCGGATCGACCAGCTTCCCGCTCATCGCCATCCCGCTCTTCATTCTGGCGGGGGCGATAATGAACAGCTCGGGAATTTCGCGGCGGCTGATCGACTTCGCCCTCGCCCTCGTCGGCTTCGTGCGCGGCGGTCTCGCCATGGTGTCGATTTCGACCTCGCTCTTTTTCGCGGAGATCAGCGGCTCGGCAGTGGCGGACGTTGCCGCGCTCGGGTCGATCCTCATTCCCGCGATGAGAAGACGGGGCTATTCCAAGGCGTTCTCCGCAGCGGTGACCTCCTCGTCGGCGACCCTGGCGGTCATCATTCCCCCTTCGATCCCGATGATAATATACGCGGTCATGGCCGACGCTTCCGTGGTCCAGCTCTTCGTGGCCGGCATCGTGCCGGGCGTGCTCGGCGGGGCGCTCTTCATGGGAATCGCATGGCTGCTCGCGAAGCGTTACGGTATCAAGCGCGCGCGACGGTTTCGCTGGAAGAGGGTCGTCGTGACCTTCAGGCGCGCGGCCTGGGCGCTGATCCTGCCGCTGATCGTGCTCGGCGGCATCTTCGCGGGGTGGGTGACCGCGACCGAGGGTGCTGGACTGGCCGTGTTGGCAGCGGTCGTCGTGGGGGGAGCTGTCTACCGGGAGCTCGACTGGTCGGCTTTGCGGAAGGCGGTGATCGAAGGCGCGACCCAGACGGCGGTGGTCATGCTGCTCGTGGCTGCGTCGGCCCTTCTGGGCGACTACCTGACCGAGACGCGGGTGCCGCAGGGCGTCGCGACGGCGATCATGGGAATGACCGAGGACCGCTGGGCGATCCTGCTCCTGCTCAACGCGTTCTTCCTCCTTGTTGGCCTGGTGCTCCACTCGGCGGCGGCGATCATCCTGGTCGTCCCCATCGTCATGCCGCTGGTCACGGCCGCCGGGATCGATCCGGTGCACTTCGGCCTCGTGGTCGCCCTCAATCTCGGCATCGGCCAGCAGACCCCGCCGGTGGCCTCGGTGCTGGTGACCGCCTGTTCGGTGGCCAAGGCGGACATCTGGGAGGTCAGCAAGGTCAACCTCAATTTCATCGCCGTGCTCGTCCTGGTGCTGGCTCTCGTGACCTACGTGCCCGCAGTGCCGATGGGCCTCGTCGACCTCATTTATGGGTGAGCGACCGGTGCCCGAGCACGTGACCGACGGACCCGAGCGCACCGCCGCGACCGTTCGAGAGGAGTCCGCGGGGCGGGTTCGGAAGGTGGTGCTCGACGGTCCTCGGCGTCATAACGTTCTCGACCTCGAAGGCTGGTGGGCGTTGGAGCGCGTATTCGGGAAACTGGCGGCTCAGGGGACCGAGGTCGGCTGCGTCCTCCTCTCGGGAGCGGGCGGACGCGCGTTCTCGGCGGGCTCCGACATCCGGGCCTTCGAGCGCCAGCGCAAGGAGATGGCGGATGTGCGCGCCTACTCGGACGCGATCGCGGGCGGGCTCGCGGCGGTGCGGAACTGCCCGCATCCCGTGCTCGCCGTCGTGGAGGGGCTCTGCGTGGGAGGAGGGCTCGAAATCGCCGCCTGTTGCGACATCCGCATATGCGGTGAGTCGAGTCGTTTCGGGGCGCCCGTCAACCGCCTCGGGCTCACCATGGCTCACGCCGAGCTGCGGCCGTTGGTGGAGCTGATGGGCCGGGCCTGGACGTCGCACATCCTGCTCACGGGCGATCTGATCGGGGCGGAGGAGGCCCGTGCGATGGGCCTAGTGACGGCGGTATGTCCGGACGCCGAGGTGGCTGGGTGCGGCCTGGCCCTCGCCGAACGCATATCCGCCGGCGCCCCGCTGGTGAATCGCTGGCACAAGCGCTTCATCGATCAGGTGGCCGGCAAGGTCGAGCTGAGCGCCGAGGAGCTGGACGAACCGCTCGAGGCGTTCGCGACCAGGGACCACGCGGAAGGGCGAGCGGCCTTCGTCGAGAAGCGGAAGCCGGAGTTCACCGGTGCGTAGCGGTCTGCGGAGAACGCCGCCCGCAGCAGAGCGACGCTGCATCCAAGTTGGACGTTGCGCGTCGCCGCTCTCGGCGCTTGTGCGAGTTTCGTCGCAGGCCGACAAGGGGCGTTGGTGACGCCTCCGCTAGCGGGCGTCCGAGTGGTCGAGCTCGGTCACGTGATGGCCGGCCCGGTGTGCGGGCTGATGCTCGCGGATCTCGGGGCCGAGGTGGTCAAGGTCGAGCGGCTTCCGGACGGAGACGCGACCCGGGGCTTCGTGCCCCCGACCGTCAACGGCGAGTCCGCGGCGTTCATGATGCTCAACCGCGGCAAGCGCGGCGTTGCGCTGGATCTGCAAGGGAATGCGGGCCGGAAGGCGTTCCTGCGCATCGTCGGGAACTCGGATGTCCTGGTCGAGAATTTCCGCCCCGGCACGATGGAGCGCATGGGGTACGGCTGGGAGGAGCTGTCGGCTCGTTGGCCTCGGCTCGTCTACTGCCAGATAAGCGGATTCGGGCGCACCGGACCGCTGGCGCCCTTGGGCGGGTTCGACCTGATCGCCCAGGGATACGCCGGCCTGATGTCGATAACCGGCGAGGGATCCGGACGACCGCCGGTGAAGGTGGGCGGACCCGTGACCGACATCACGGCCGGGGCGCTGGCGGCGCTGGGAGCGGTATCGGCGCTGTTCCAGCGGCGTGAAACCGGGCGCGGGAGGCGCGTGGACACCTCGCTCTTCGAGGCCGGGATCATCCACACCTACTGGCAGTCGGCGATCGCCCTGGGCAGCGACTCGGCTCCCGGTCCGCTGGGCAGCGCCCACCCGCTAACCGCTCCCTACCAGGCCTTCCGGAGCTCGGACGGCTGGATCAACATCGGAGCCTCGAACCAGAAGACCTGGCGGCGACTCGTGGAGACTCTCGGCGTTCCCGAACTCGCCGAGGACCGGCGTTTCAAGACCAACGAGCGGCGGATGGAGAACCTGGAGGAATTGATCGACCTGCTCTCGCCCATCGTGCGGGAGCGCAGCAGCGAACACTGGCTGGGGGCGTTGGCGACCGTCGGAGTACCCGCCGGCCCGGTAGCCACCATCCCGGAAATGCTGGCGAACGAGCAGACCGAAGCCCGCATGCTCGTCGAGACCGAGCATTCGGTGGCCGGGCGGGTGAAGGGGATCGGCTGCCCGATCAAGTTCTCCGGAGCCGACGAAGGACGTACCCGCCGTCCCGCCCCCCGGCTGGGCGAGCACACCCGGGAGGTCCTGGCCGAGGTCGGGATGACCGAGGCGGAGATCGACGAGGTGGTCGGGCAGTCAGCAACGAAGCGCGCGCGAGCGCCGAGAGCGTTGTAGCAGCCGCGTGCGGCGCTTCGGCTAGACCCATCCTTTCTGACGGAACGAACGGATCGTCTCGGCCCAACGACCCTGCTCCTCCGGCAGACCGAACGAGAGTCGGTTCCATCCGAGCATGGGCGGGAACGGCCTGCCCACCAGAAGACCCGCGTCCCTCATCCTCCCGATGTAGGTACGGAGGTCGCCGTTGATCCTGTGCATCAGGAAGTTCGTGTTGGTCGGGAGCGTCTCGAGCCCGAGCTCGCGGCACGTGTCGGTCACGATCTTCTTCGCGGCCTCGTTCACCTCCTGGCTGCGAGCCACCAGGCCGTCGTCCTGGAGGGAGGCGAGCCCGGCGTGGAGCGTCGGTATGCTCACGTTGCTCTTGGCGACGAACTCCGCGATCCTCTCCGCAGTGTCGGGGTGCGCGGCGAGGTAGCCCAACCGCATTCCGGCCATGCCGAAGATCTTTGAGAAGGTCCGGACCACGACGACGTTGGGACGGCTGTCGATCCACTTGAGCGCCGACTCGAAATCGGGATCGGTCACGTACTCGACGTACGCCTCGTCCATGATGAAGAGCGTGGTCTCCGGCGCGTCCGCGATCCAGGCGTCGATCTCGGAGGCCTTCGTGATCGTTCCCGTCGGGTTGTTCGGGTTGCAGAAGTAGACGATCGACGGGCGTCGCCTACGGTCCGCGATCTCGCGCATCCGTCCCACGTCGTGCGCCAGCGCGTCGGTCAGCGGGACTGGGGTCAGTTCGTAGTCGAAGGGCCCCTGGTAGCTCGAAACGTCCTCGAAGGTCGGCTGGGCGATCACGAGCGGCACGTTGGAGCCGGCGTAGGCCTGAAGTGTCATCTGCAGCAGGTCGGTCGAGCCCGCCCCGAGGACCAGGTTCTCGTCCTTCACGCCGACGTACGCCGCCAGCGCCTCCCTTAGCGGCGGCACGTGGGCGTGCGGGTAGCGGTTCCCGAGGTCGAGTGCGGCCTCGGCCGCTTCGCGGGCCTTCGGCGAGAGTCCGAGAGGGTTCTCGTTGCTGGAGAGGCGGATCGTCTCGTCCGGCTGCGTCGCCAGAGCCCGAGCGGGGCCGGGAGTTGCTAGAGTGCCGAGAAGGGCGCCGGAGGTCGAAGCGCCTACAAGTCCGGCCGCGCCGGTGGTGACGAATCCACGTCTGTTCATGTGGGTTGGGTGTCGGTGGGGTTGGAAGGTCGGTTCCCGTAAGGTAGTGTCCGGTTGCTGAAAGTCAAAGCAGGCGGTCCCAGCCGGTCGCCTCTCCGCGATGTCGAAGGCGTCGGGGAGCTTCGAACCCGCCGACCTCACGCCCCCAACGCCCCCACAGGAATCACCCCTACCCCATCCTCCCGCGTATACCCATACCCGCTACTCGCAATCACCCCCAGAGCCGCCGGCTCGCCCATCCGCCCCACATCCACCCTCTCGGCGAGCCGGAGGAGGTTGCGAGCACCTTCATCCACCCTTCCCTCACCCAGCTTCACCTCAAACGCTGCCCACCGTCCGTCGTTGGCCTGCACGATCGCGTCCACCTCCAGCCCGCCCTTCTCGCGGTAGTGAAACACCTCCGCGTCCGCCGCCTGGGCATAGACCCGCAGATCGCGTACGACCATCGACTCGAAGAGAAGCCCCAGGAAGTCGAGGTCGCGGAGCAGACGGGCGGGCGACGCGCGAACGGCGGCTGCGGCAAGCGACGGATCCGCGAGGTGCCGGACCGGCTTGTTCCGCAGCACCGACCTCGATCTCAGGTGCGTGGGCCAGGCCGGCTGGTTTTCCACGATCATGATCCGTTCCAGTGCCCTGAGGTAGTCCGCGGCCGTGTGTTCCCGGATGGCGGACACCCCTTCGCCGGTGTCGCAGGCGAGGGTTGCGGTTGCGGCCGGGGTCGCGACGTTGCGCGCCAGCGACCGCAGGAGCATGCCCACGCGCATGGGATCCCTCCTCTTGCCGTCCCCGTTGGCGATGTCCAGGCGACGGATCTCGTCAAGGTGGTCCCTGTTGGCGCGGAGCGCCTGTTCGGTGGTGCGGCCCAGATTGACCGGCCAGCCGCCGACACAGATCAGCTCGGTCAGATCGTCGAGGCGGATCACCGACCTGCCCGCGTGGGCACGCGCACCGTCCAGGAGGCCCGCCAGCGACACTTCGCCGGATGAATGACCCAGCTCGAAGGTCGAGAGTGGACGCATGCGAAGCCGGGTCAGCCGACCGGCTCCCGTGTGCCGGGTCGCGTCGTCTGCGGGCACCGCGGATCCGGTAAGGATGAATTGACCCGGGAGGCGCCGGTCGTCCACCGCCCTGCGCACATGATTCCAGATCGCCGGTTCCAGCTGCCATTCGTCAATCAACCGCGGCACGTCACCGATCAGGACGCGGGCAGGCTCGAGACTGGCCAGGCGGCGTGCGACCTCGTCGATGTCGAGCCGTGCTTCACTAGCGGCGATCTGTCCTGCCGTGGTGGTCTTTCCGCAAGCCCGGGGCCCCTCGATCACCACCGCGCCCGTGGCCTGCAGGCGCTCCGCCAACTCACCGTCCACGATTCTCGGATGATAGGTCATGTGGGTTCCTCACGGGCGCAACGGATCGTCGGTTGTCGACGGATAATAGCGTTCAAGAAGAATGTGTGGAAGGGGAGAGCGGCAGATTCGGCGCGCTCTTAGAGACAGAAATAGCGCGATCACAGCGACAGATTCGGCATTGCCACAGCGGCGTGAACGGCGACCGAAACCCCCGCGCGATCGCAAAAGCGGGGCGAGCACAGCACTTCGAATACCTCGGTCCGCTCCGCTTCGTTCAAGGCCAGGGCAGGCGTCGGCCAGCGCATTCGCGAGCGCGCTTTCGAGACTGTTTCGGGCCTCGGTCTGCCAGGCGAACCGGGTCCTCAGCCTCTCACACGTTGAAGCGCACGTGCATGACCTCGCCGTCCACGAGCACGTAGGACTTGCCTTCGACCCGCATCAGGCCCGCCTTCTTCGCCCCGGCCTCCGAGCCGCACTCGAGCAGATCGTCCCACGGAGTGACCTCCGCCCGGATGAAGCCCCGCTCCAGGTCCGAGTGGATGGTTCCGGCGGCGGCTTTGGCAGCGGTCCCTCTCCGGATCGGCCATGCCCGGACCTCGTCCGGCCCCACAGTGAAGAACGAGATCAGATCGAGGGTGTCGTAAGCGAGGCGAATGAAGCGGTCGAGGGCGGACTCCTCGACGCCGATGTATTCGAGGAATTCGTCGCGCTCCTCGCTCGGCATCGAGGCGATGTCGGATTCCACGCTGGCCGAGAGCGCCATACCGCGAGCGAAGAGACGGGAAAGCTCGGCCTCCACGGTCGGATCGAGCGGTTCCGCAGCCCTTTTCTCCTCGACGTTCACGATCGCGAGCAGCGGTCGGTCGGTGAGCATCCCGAAGCCTTTGAGAAAGCTACGGTGCAGCTCGTCGTCCCCGAGAGAGCGCAGCGGCTGTTCGTCTTCAAGGGCCTCGACGGCGCGTTCGAAGGTGCCGACCTCGAGCGGTGGGCCCCGCTCTTTTCTCAGGCGTTCGAGCCGTCGCGACGCGATATCGAGATCGGCCAGCAGGCATTCTTCGTGAAAGGCGGTCAGGTCGGCGACCGGGGTCGACTCGTCGGTTTCGGAGAAATCTCCGCTCACGAGACAGAGGGCGTCCTGCTCCCGAAGCCGCTGCAGGGTCCTAGGCGAGAGGCCGTTTCGCTCGGAACCGTGTTCTCCGGGGATGTCGCAGAAGGTCACCTCGGAGAAGGTGGTCTTCTTGGGCCTGTACAGGGCCGAGAGTCGGGCGATCCGGGGATCCGACACCCGCGCCGTCCCCAAATGGACCTCTCCGCCGAACCCGACCGGCACGGCGAGCCCGGTCATGGCGTTGAAGACCGTGGTCTTGCCCGACCCCGGAAACCCGGTCAGTCCTACCTTCATCGCTCCGAAGACCGGTGTGAGAAATTAGCGGGGCCGGTTCAGCGGATTTCGGCGTCGACTCCCTCCTCGCCCTCCGAGCGGGCTATGATCGCCGCGCCGCACGAGTCGCTGTAGACGTTGACGGCCGTACGGACCATGTCGAGCGGACGGTCGATGGCGAGCATCGTCAGCACGATCGCGTTCACTTGGTCGCCCTGCAGGCCGATCGCTTCCAGAACGATGAAGATGATCACCAGTCCGGCGGAGGGCACCGCGGCCGCTCCTATGGAGGCCAGCAGGGCGGTGAACACCGCGATGACCTGTTGGCCGAACCCGATCTCGATGCCCAGCACCTGCGCGATGAAGAGCGCGCCCACGCACTCGAAGACGGCGGTACCGTCCATGTTGACCGTCGCCCCCATGGGGAGGACGAACGACGACACCTTCTTGGAGACGCCGACCCGATCCTCGACCGCGCGCATGGTCACCGGCAGGGTCGCCGCCGAAGAGCTCGTCGAGAAAGCCAGGACGAGCGGATTGCGCATGTTGGCCAGATGCACCCACGGCTTGATCCTGCCCAGCAGCCAGAGGACGAGCGGCAAGGTGATGACGAAGTGTATGCTGAGGCCGCTTAATACCGTTACGAAGTACCTGGCAAGAGGCTCGAACCGGTCGAAGCCGGTCTCTCCCACCATGCTTGCGATCAAAGCCAGAACCGCGATGGGTATGAACTTGATGATCGTCCCGGTGAGCTTGACCATCGTTTGGAACAAGGCGTCGAAGAAGCCGGTGAGCTTCTGCTTCACGGCGGCGTCGGGCAGGGAGGCGACAGCCATGCCGAAGACGATCGAGAAAAAGATGATCTGGAGCATCGAACCACTCGCCAGACCCTCGAAGAAGTTGCTGGGGACGATCTCCATGAGGATCTCGCCGATACCGCGGTCGTCGAGGGCCGCGAGGTCCCGGTTGGCTTGGTCCGCCTCCTCCATGTTGGCGTTGTCACCCGGGCGCAACAGGTTCACCATGAGGAGACCGGTGGAAGCCGCGAGGAAGCTTGTCAGCAGGTAGTAGCCGAGCGTCTTCGAGAAGAGTCTGCCCACGGCCCGCCCGGAGGCGATGGAGGCCACGCCCGTCACGATGGAGGCGAAGACGAGCGGGTGAATGATCATCCTCAGCAGGCGCATGAAGAGATCGCCGATCCATCCCAGCGCCCAACCCGCATTCTCCTCGAAGAGCAAGCCGACGCCCACCCCCAGGAGCATCGCCGTCAGCACCTGCCAGTGGAGTTTGAGGTACCAGGGCCTGCCTGCCGTGTATTCCATGTGTCAGCCTCTCTTGGATTAGCTTCTTGGGTCGGGCCGCAGGCGGTCCGCCGAGACCACCTCCGCCCGTTCGATAACGTCGCCCGCCACCACCTCGTCGACCACCTCCAGTCCGGCCGTCACGATGCCGAAGATGGTGTAGTCGTGGTTCAGGCGAACGTTGTCCGTGAGATTGATGAAGATCTGGGCGTCGCCGGTGTCCCGACCTCGGGTCGAGAGCCCGACCGTACCGCGCCAGTGGGGGAGCATGCCGACCTCGTCCCGCGTGTAGGGGCCGTCTCCGGCGTACTCGTTGGCCCCGGGCGATCCGCCCTGGATGACGAAGTTGGGCTCGGCCCGATGGAAGGTCAGGCCGTCAAAATACCCAGCTCGCGTCAATTTTGCAAAACGATGCGCGTTCGTTACGGCGAGATGAGGCAGCGGCCGGATCACGATCACGCCTCCCCTGCGCATGTGCAGGACCACGAAAGACCGTTCGAGCTCCCTGAGCTCGTCGACGGTGGGTAGGGGCAGTCGCACCGGCGGCTCCGGGGCCGCGACGTGATCGTCCGAACCGTTCCAGCGGTCGAGCAGCTCCGCCGCGCGCTGGGCGACCGCAGGATCGTAGTCGTTCAGGTAGGGCATCAACCGGGGTGAGAGCCGGGCGGCGTTCAGAGCCTCCAGGGCGTCGAGCAGTCCCACGCGAGGGTCGCGCCAGGTTTCCCGACCCTCCGCCGAGATCCGGTCGAACGCGGCGACGACGCTGTCGGCCATGGCGTCTCCCGGAGCTTCGCCATCCTGCGCCATCCCCGTCAGAAGGCGACTGGCGACCAGGAGGAGCTGCGGGTCGTCGAGCGCGAGCTGGGCGACGACGAGCTCGGGCGTGAGGGCGCCGAGAGCGGCCAGGGACTCGAGAGCGGCCGTGCGGACGTTCGCTCCGGGATCCCGAAGCGCGGCTCGCCTGAGGAAGCTCGTGTCCGAGAGCGCTCGGGCCGCCCGCACGGCTTCGACGCGTACGAGTTCGTTGTCATGTTCGGCGAAGGCGGAGAAGAGGCGTTCGGCGTGTTCCGGCGCGTAGGTCGCCAGCGAAACGAAGGCGCGAGCGGGTACCTGCCAGTCGTCCCGGGTCTCCGGGCCGAACTCCGCGGCCGCCCCGAGGAGAACGCGAAGCTGTCCGTCCGGTTCGGGACAAGGTTCCGCGAGGGCCTCCAGGGCTATGAGCCTTACCGGTCGGCTCCTCTCCTGCACCGCTCCGGCAAAGAGTCTGACGCAGGCCAGCTCGTCCTTCGGCCCCGAGGCCACCGCCCTCATCCCGGCCACCCGCACGCCCACCGCCGGGTCCATGAGAGCACGGCGTATGAGTTCGTTCCGAGCGTTCTCTCCCGCTCGCCGGATCGCCCGAGCTGCGGCGATCCGCACCGAGGTGGCCGGATCCCTCAGAGCCGGCTCCAACCGAATCGGATCGAGCGCGTCCAACCGGTCGAGAATAGTCACGGCCAGTGCGCGCACCCGACCCGCGTCCGGCTCGGGAGCCTCGTCGAGGAGGCCGTAGAGGGTCAGCTCGCCCAGCCGCGCCAAGGCGTCGTCGTCGAACGGCACCCCCGCTCGGGAGAGCGCCTCGAGCCCGAGAAGGGCGCCCTTCGCTTGGGCTGCGGGAACCGGCTCGCTCCCGTCCCGGACCATGCCGACCAGCACGTCCCGGACGCGCAGCTTATCGTCCGTACCGACACTGAGGCGCCCGAGCGATCTCGCAAGCACGCCGAGAACCCGCGCATCCTCCTCCTTCGCGCCTCCGGCACGCGACCCGACCCGCTCCAGAAGCGGATCCAGGGCCGCCGATCCGTCACCTCGATGCAGAGCTTGGGCGACCGCGTCCGCCGCGTGTCCGCGCAGGTCGGGATCGGCGTCGCTCAGGTATCCGGTCAGGACCTCCAGGTGATCGGGTTCCTCCAGCCGGCCAAGCGCGCGCACCGCGACCTGTCTGGCGAGAGAGTCCGCAAGCGAGCGGTCGCCGCCCTCCGCCGCAGCGAGGAGAAGGTCGAGTTCGGGACCGGAGCGGGGACGGGCGTCTTCGGCCGCAGCCACCGCCAGGAAGCGCCGAGCCGCCTCGGCCGCCGCCGGATCTTCGACCTCGACCGGCGGATCGCCGCCGGCATCGGAACAGCCCGCGACCCACCCGGCGGCGGCGACAAGGAGCAGCCGGCGGAACCGACCCGAATTTCCTTGACCCGAACTTTCCGTCGAGTCGCTCACTCGTGGCGGGCAGGTGGGACGAAGCCGTCGCGGGCCGCTGCGGGCGATTCGTCGTTCGGCTGGCGGACGAGCTCCAGAGGCAGCTCGATCCCCTGGCTCCAAGTCCCCACGATCTTCATCCGATCTTCACTCAGCTCACCCGCGAAGCTGCCTTGCACCGCCTGGGACTCGATGAAAACGGAGTCCGCACCATCGCCTGCCGTCGCACGGATTGAACTGATGGCGATGTCGAAGGCGCCCTGATCCGGCGAGTCGAAACTCCCGACAAGACCGCCGTCGGCCTCGCCTATCCTGAAGATGACGGTGATCGACGCCGGGCCGGTGTCGAGCACGCCCCTCCATGTGCCTGCGAAAGGCGACCCTGTCCCGGCCTCCTGCCCGGACGAACCGAGAGGCAGGAATGCGAGCGCCGCGGCCGCGCCGACTCTCATGATCGCGCTGGAAAGTCTCATTGTCGTCTCACCCTTCGGAGAGCGGGTCCGGAAGGAGAGGTCAGATGGCCTCTACCTCGTGAAATACCTCGATGCCGTTCTTGATCCAGTGCTCCCTGAAGGGGCGCTCGGCGATCTCTCCGCGAGTGAGCTTTTCCGTCATCGAGTGCGGATGCACGAGCATGCTGCCGCCCTCGTCTTCATGGACGGTATAGTCTCCGGTGATGTGCAGCGTGGCTCGCAGCCGTTCGTTCCCCCTCATCATGTAGCCCTGCAGGATGTGCGTTGCGAGTTCCCAGTCGCCCTGGGTCACCCGAAGATCAACCACTTCGGCCCCATCGACGAAGGCGCGCACGCGAAGATAGTCGTCGCCCTCGATGAACTGCGCGTCGATCGACTCGTTCCAGAAGGGAAAATGGAGTCGTTCGCCCTTGATCCGCCTCGCTTCCTCCGAGCTCGTGGCTGCCAGAAAAGGAAAGAAACCCGCCTTGGGGTGCCTGCCCCAGGGCGCCGCTCGCGGCGGTACGATCACTGAGAACATCAGTTCGGCGTAGGGTCCGACCACGCTGTCGTCGAACAGAAAGGCGGAAACCGAGAGCACGCCGCGGCCGTGACGCACCTCGACCGGTTGCAGGTGCGGCGGCAGCAACGAGCGAGCGTGCTCCGTCGAGATGGCGAAGAACGAGGTCGCGCCGGTGTGGAAGCTGTAGCTGCCTAGGGGCATATGCCGTATTTACGAAGAACATCGATGATCACGTCGGCTCCCTCCTTCAGCTCCTCCCGCGAATGCGCCGCGGAGATCGACATGCGGAAGCGGGACTTGTGCTTGCCCACGGCCGGGTAGCGAACTGGGTTGATGTAAACGCCCCGCCGGAAGATCTCCTCGCCCATGCTGAAGGTCCGGGCGTCGTCCCGCACCATGATCGGGATCACCTGGGAGGTGGACTCCCCGACCGGCACCTTGGCCTCCGCCAGGAGTCCGCGCATGTAGTCCACGTTGTCCCAGAGCTTCTTGCGCAGCTCGGGCTCGTCGCGCACGAGCTCCAGGGCCTTGAGCAATCCGGCGACCACAACGGGAGAGAGCGCGCAGGAGAAGGTGCGCGGGCGCGAGAAACCGCGGAGGTAGTTGCAGAGGCGGCGGTCGCCCGCGACGTAGCCTCCCTGGCCGCCGAGGCTCTTGGAAAAGGTGCCGACATGGATGTCGACCTCGTCCTCGACGCCGAAGGTCTCGACCACCCCTTTGCCGTTTTCGCCGTAAAGGAAGGCGGAGTGCGCCTCGTCGACGAGCAGACGCGCCCCGTACTTGCGGCAGACCTCGATGATCTCCGGGAGAGGCGCGACGTCGCCGTCCATGGAGTAGACGCCCTCGACCGTGACGAGCTTCTTGCCCTTAGTGCGTTTCAGCTTGGCTTCGAGGTCGTCGACCCGGTTGTGGCGGAAGAAGCGGGCATGCGCCTTCGACAGGATCATGCCGTCGACGATGCTCGCATGGGCGTACTGGTCCGCCACCACGTAGTCGCCCAGCCGCATGAGACCGGCGATGGCGCCCACGTTGGCGCTGAAGCCCGTCGGGAAGATGAGCGAGTCCTCGGTTCCCTTGAAGTCGGCGATCCCGCGGCGAAGCGCCTCGTGCAGCTCGGTGTTGCCGCTCAGCACCGGGGAGCCGGAAGCGCCCCCGCCGAACTTCTCGGCGGCATCCTTGATGGCGTCGACGACCTCGCGTCGGTAGGAGAGCCCCAGGTAGTTGTAGGATGCGAAGTTGACGAGCTCGCGTCTCACTTCGCCGGTCAGCGTGTCCCGCACCGAGACTCTGGTGCTGGGCGCGGTTCCGATCGGCAGCTCGAAAAGGTAGTAGCCGGCGGGTTCGGCTTCGGCCCACCAGTCGTCGAAGGGCGCGAGCAAGGCGAAAGGATCGTCGCTGGAACCCGAATAGAAGTTCGTGTAGTCGTAGTCCATCGCGGCCGGCGCGGCCGGTGCGGAAGGAGGCACGCGCGGTTTCGAAGGTTCGTCTCGGTCGACCGGCGGCGCTACCGCGGAGGCGGAGATCGGGGCGGCCTCCTCGACCGAGGCGGCGTTGCGGCCCCGCGAGCTCTCCGAGGCGTTTCGGGTTGCCGACGAAACTTGGTGTGGTCTGGACATGAGCTTAGATTGATAAGATCGGAAGGGAAGCCGACAATGTCGCGATCATGTAACAAAACTACAAGGTCGGGAGGGGATATGACGGGTTTCGATGGAATCAAGGAACGCCTGGCCTCCTGGGACCCGCCCGGATGGCGGCGTCGGATTCGTTTCGTGGACGCGCACGCCGCCGGGGAGCCGCTCCGCGTGATCCTGGACGGCTTCGACGATCTCGAAGGAGAGGCGACGCTCGATCTGCGCCGCGACGCCCGGAAACGGCTCGACTGGCTCAGGCGCTCCCTTATGTGGGAGCCGCGCGGCCACGCCGACATGTACGGGTGCGTCATCCTGCCTCCGGTGACCCCTCGTGCCGATCTCGCCGTCCTTTTCATGCACAACGAGGGCTTCAGCACCATGTGCGGTCACGGCATCATCGCGGTGGCCACGGCGCTCGTCGAGACCGGTGCGTTTCCCGAAGGGGGAGCTTCCGCCATAGGAAACGAGGTCGTGCTCGGTATCGACACGCCGGCGGGCTTCGTGGAGGCGAGAGCCACGCTCCGCCAAGGCTCCGCTTCGGTGGATAGGGTCGCTTTCGTGAACGTCCCCTCCTTCGCGCTCGCACTCGATCGTGAGGTGACGCTTCCGACCTACGGAACGGTCCGCTTCGATCTGGCCTTCGGTGGAGCCTTCTACGCCTACGTCGACGCCGACGAACTCGGCATCGCCCTCGACCCCGGCAACGTCGACGAGATCACGCGTGCGGGCAGATCGATCAAGAGGAAAGTCGCCACCGCGCACTCGGTCACGCATCCCGAAGACGCCGATCTCGGGTTTCTCTACGGAACCGTCTTCACTGCGCGGGACCGCTCCGACCCCGCTCTCACGCATGGGCGTCACGTCTGCGTCTTCGCCGACGGGGAGGTGGACCGGAGCCCCACCGGCACCGGCGTGGCGGGCAGACTGGCCCTGCTCTGGGCGCGTGGGGTGATCGGCCCCGGCGAGGAAGTTCGCATCGGGGGAATAGCGAGCGAGAGCTTTGGAGGCAGGGTGCTCGACACCCTCGTCGTCGGTGAGAGGGAGGCAGTGGTTCCCGAGGTCAGCGGAACGGCCCACATTACCGGCCGCGGGGAGTTCCTCATCGATCCGTCCGATCCGCTCCGACACGGTTTCCTCATGCGATGACGGAGGCTCCCGGGGCACAGGCCGGGACGCCTCCCGCAGCACGCATAGCCTCGCTCGACGTGCTGCGCGGGTTTGCCGTCCTGGGCATTCTGATCATGAACGTCCAGGGTTTCTCCATGCCCGGTGACGCGTACGACGACCCGACGGCGTGGGGCGATCTGACCGGTGCGAACTACGTGGTATGGTGGCTGAGCCATCTATTCGCCGACACGAAGTTCATCTCCATCTTCTCCTTCCTCTTCGGAGCTGGGGTCTGCCTCTTCGCCGACCGGGCCGCCCGCCGCGGAGCCGATCCGACCAGGCTCCACTTCCGACGGATGAGATGGCTGCTCCTCTTCGGACTGGTCCACGCCTACCTGCTCTGGGTCGGCGACATCCTCGTCGCCTACGCAGTCTCCGGTTTCGTGATTTTCAGGTTTCGCGACTGGAATCCGCGCCGACTGCTGGCCGGCGGTCTCGGCTTCTTCGCGGTCGGCTCGGTGGCGGTGGTCGGATTGGGATATTACCTCGGGGGACTGCCCCAGTCCGAGATCGACCGGCTCCTTCCGCCGATCGCGGAAGAGGTCGCGGCCTACCGGGGGGCATGGCTTGCGCAGATGTCGCAGAGAGCCACCGATTCCCTGGGGATGCACTTCCTGCTCCTGCCCGTATCGCTGTTCTGGCGCTGCACCGGCGCGATGATGGTCGGCATGGCGCTCTATCGCCGGGGGGTGCTTTCGGCGAGCCGAAGCGACGGCTTCTACAAGCGGCTGGCCTTTCGCGGCCTATGCGCGGGCGGGATCGCCGTCCTCGTCGGGGTCTGGTTCGACGTGCGCGCCCAGTGGAACTTCCCGGAGTCCCAGACCTTCCACTCCCAGTTCAACTACTGGGGAGGGCTGTCGATGGCTGCGGGCTACGTCGGGCTGGTCATGCTCGGCGTACGCAGAGGCTGGCTTCCGCGCTTGCAGGACCGGCTGGCGGCAACCGGGCGCATGGCGTTCACGAACTACGTCATGCAGACCTTGATCTGCACGACCCTCTTCTACGGCCACGGCTTCGGCCTCTTTGGCTCGGTCGAGCGCTGGAAGCAGGCTCTGATCGTCGTCGCGGTCTGGCTGGCTCAACTGTGGTGGTCTCCCCTCTGGCTGGCTCGCTTCCGCCAAGGACCCCTCGAGGGAATCTGGCGCAGGCTGACCTATGGGAGACCACTGACCGGCGGTTGAGACCGGAGCTCCCCTCCGGGGCTCCCGTTCCCCGCTTCCCGGATAGCCGAGCGGTGGCGTAGCGACGGTGCGGGATTTGCGCGGCGGTCCGGGATCTGGCAAGCTTGTTCGATAACGCTTGGGCGCAGCCCAGACTCTCCCGACCACCGGAAAGCCCGTGTTTCTTTACCGCGCTATCGTCGTCGCAGCCCTTCTATCCGTGCTCCTTCCCGTCGCATCGGCCGCTCAGGACAGGCGAAACCCGGTAGGAGAGTGGCGTTTCCAGAGCGCCGACGCCTGGGGCACCCGCTACTCGCCGCTGGATCAGATCGACGCCGCGAACTTCGACGAGCTAGAGACGGCGTGGGTGTGGCGGGCCGACAACTTCGGTCCGGAGGTCGATCAACAGATGAAGTCGACGCCGATCTACGTGAACGGCATCCTCTACACGGTAGCCGGACTGCGCCGCACCGTGGCCGCCATCGATCCGGCGACCGGGGAGACGCTGTGGACCTATCGCGAGCCCAACACCACGCGCTGGGAACGCTCCATGCGCCAGAACTACGGGAAGGGCGTGGCCTGGGGAGAGATCGACGGGAGAGGGGTCGTCTACTACACGTCGGCGGCGTTCTTCCTGCACGCGATCGACGCGGAGACCGGGCGTCACGTGGAAGGGTTCGGGAATAGGGTGGACCTGCCGGGATTTCCGGAGACGGGCGTGGTCGACATGCTCCCACCGCTGCTGGAAGGCTGGGGCCCCTGGGAGAGTTGGGGCGGCGAGTACGACAACGACTTCGGCATTCCAAGGGATCTCGGCTACATAACCACCTCCTCGCCGCCCATCGTGGTGAACGGCGTGGTGGTCGTCGGCAACTCGGCGGAGCAGGGCTACTACCAGACCCGTATCGAGAACGTACCTGGCGACATCCTGGGATTCGACGCGCGCACGGGCGAGTTCAGGTGGAAGTTCCACGTGGTGCCGCGGCCGGGGGAGGTCGGCCACGAGACCTGGGAGAACGAAGCCTGGAGTTACACCGGCGACGTCTCCTCGTGGGCGCCCTTGTCGGCCGATCACGAACGCGGGATCGTCTACATTCCCACCAACCCTCCCACCATCGACTACTTCGGAGGCTTCCGGCCCGGCCACAATCTCTTCTCCACCAGCGTGATAGCTCTGGACGCGGCGAGCGGCGAGCGGGTCTGGCACTATCAGATCGTCCACAACGACCAGTGGAACTACGACCTGCCCAACGTGCCCATTCTGGTGGACCTGACCGTGGACGGCAGGACCGTGGAGGCGGTCGTGCAGACCACGAAGACCGGTCTGATCTTCGTCTTCGACCGCACCACCGGCGAGCCGGTCTGGCCCATCGAGGAGGTTCCGGTACCGCAAACCGAGGTGCCGGGAAACTGGACGGCGGCCACCCAGCCGGTGCCGACCCGACCCGAACCCATGGAACCTCTCGGGCTGCCATCCTCCGAGGTCGTCGACTTCACCCCGGAGATCCGCGCCGAGGCTATGAGGATTCTGAAGCGCTACCGGGTCGACGGTCCCTTCCTTCCGCGCCTCCACGAGGGATACGGCGGCCCTGTCGAGGAGAACATCCGCTGCTACGGCGGTCTCAACATCACTCATCCCGCCACGCTCGATCCCACGACCGGCATTCTCTACGCCTCGCATCGGCGCAACTGCAGCGGGGGACGGCTGACGGCGGGCGTCGACGCCGACGATCCCGAGGATCCGAAGACCACTGGGGTCACCATCGCCGAATGGGTGGCCGGTCCGGGAGGTGGGCTGCCGCGGGTTCAGGGGCTCCCGATTCCCCAGCCGCCCTACAACCGGCTCTCGGCCTTCGACATGAACACCGGGGAGCGTCTGTGGTGGATCCCGATAGGGCAGGTGGAGGACGGGATCCGAGGGCACCCGGCCACTCAGGGTGTCGACCTCTCGCGGGCGGGTGGCGGAGGTCTTTCGATCCAGATGGTGGCGGGCGACCTGCTCTATGCGACGGAAGGATCGAGCGGTCCCCCTGTCCTCAACGCCTACGACAAACGCACCGGCGAGAAAGTGGGGACGGTCCGCATGCCCGGCGCGGGGCAGTACGGCATGATGACCTACAGCCACCAAGGACGGCAGTACGTGGTGGTCCAGGTCGGCCGTCCGGGGCGGCTGGTGGCGTTGAGGCGCCGCCGAGCTGATGGATGGGGATGGCCGAGAGTGGTCGCCGCCTTGCGACCTGGCTGCGGGCAGGATCCCGGATGGAGGTGCGGGCGTGGGCTTCCCGTCCGGGCACGCCTTCACCGCGTTGGACACCGGGGCCCTGGCGATCTAGGTTGCAACGGATCACCATCTCCGACGCAACCACCCATACCCGCACCCCATGCCCAGAATCAGCATCTCCTCGATCCGGTCTCTCATCTCGCTCCGGATCCTCGCGTTCGCCCTACTCGGGGTCTCCATCGGCGCACCGTCGTCCGCCCAGGAGGCTCCCGTCGTCGACTCGGCGTTCCTTGCCGGATACCACTGGCGCAACCTCGGCCCCGACCGGGGAGGTCGCTCGATCGCGGTCAGCGGGGTCGTCGGCCGGCCCATGGAGAGCTATTTCGGAGCCACGGGCGGCGGGCTCTGGAAGACGACCGACGCAGGCGAGAACTGGTTCCCGGTCACCGACTTCAAGATCACCACCGCCAGCGTGGGAGCGGTGGCGGTCGCGGAGACCGACCCGGACCTCGTGTTCATCGGCACGGGCGAGACCTGCATCCGCGGCAACATCCTCCCCGGCGACGGAGTCTACCGCAGCCGCGACGCGGGCGAGACCTGGGAGCACGTCGGATTCGGGGAGTCTCACGGCATCTCCAAAATCCGCATCCATCCCACCGACCCTGACATCGTCTACGTCGCCTCGTTCGGGAAATACGGTGCGCCCAGCGAGGAGCGGGGAGTCTTCAGGAGCGAGGACGGCGGCGACACCTGGGAGAAGATCCTCTACCGCGACGAACGCACCGGCGCTATCGACATCGTCGTCGACAGGAACGACCCGGATATTCTCTACGCCGCGCTCTGGGAGGCCTTCCGCAAGGAGTACACGATGGCGTCGGGCGGTCCGGGGAGCGGGATGTTCAAGAGCGAGGACGGCGGCGACACCTGGACCGAGATCACCCGGAACCCCGGGATGCCCGCCAAAGGCGTGGTGGGCCGGATCGGGCTGGCGGTCTCTTCGGCGAATTCCGACAGGGTCTTCGCCCTCTTCGAGCACGAGGACGGCGGTCTCTTCAGGAGCGAGGATGGCGGCGACAGCTGGGAGCTCGTCAACAACGAGCGCCGCATACGTCAGCGGGCCTTCTACTACACCCACGTCTTCGCGGATCACCACGACGAGGACGTCGTCTATGTTCAGAACACCTCCTTCTTCCGCTCGGAGGACGGCGGTGCCAGCTACGAAGTCATCAACAACGGCACCCACGGCGACTTTCACGATCTCTGGATCAGCCCGGAGGACCCTGCTCACCTGGTCGTGGCCAACGACGGCGGAGGCGCGGTCAGCTTCGAGACCGGCGCTCGCTGGACCGACCAGGAGTTCAGCACCTCGCAGTTCTATCACGCGGTGACCACCGCTCACGTCCCCTTCCACGTGTGCGGATCGCAGCAGGACAACTCCACGCTCTGCCTGCCGTCGCAGTGGAACGCCGGTCGGGGCGACGACAACGGCAGCTACGAGGCCCGGACCCTCCCGATCTCGGTCACCGAGGGATCGATGAACGTGGCTTATCGGGCCGGGGGCGGCGAGCCCGGCTACATCGCTCCCGATCCGAAGGACGTGGACGTCTTCTTCAGCGGCACCAACAACGGACGTTACATCGACCGGTTCAACCGGAGGTTGGGCACCTCCAGGGAGGTCGTGCCCTTCCCGTGGTTCTACTCGGGCGAACCGGCCATCGACATGGTCGAGCGCTGGCAGTGGACCTTCCCGATCATCTTCTCGCCGCTCGATCCGAACCTGCTCTACACCTCCTCGAACCGTCTTTGGGAGAGTCGCGACAATGGAGACAGCTGGAGGGCGCTGAGCGACGACCTCACCCGCGCCGATCCCACGACCCTGGGCCATTCCGGCGGCCCGATCACCGGCGACATGAACGGTCCCGAGGTCTACGCCACCATCTTCTCCGTGGGCCCGGGCAAGGTGGACATCGACGTGATCTGGACGGGTTCCGATGACGGGCTCGTATACGTTACCCGCGACGGCGGCGAGACCTGGACCGACGTGACCCCGCCCGACATGCCCGATTTCGGAAGGGTTAGTCAGATCGACGCGTCGGCCTTCGACGCAGGCGCGGCCTACGTATCGGTTCGTCGGCCGCTCCTCGACGACTTCTCGCCCTACATCTGGCGCACCGACGACTACGGGGCCTCTTGGACGAAGATCGTGAACGGCGTCCGCGACGACGCCTACGTCCACGTCGTACGCGAGGATCCGAACCGCGAGGGGCTGCTTTACGCGGGTACCCAGCACGGCGTCTACATCTCCTACGACGACGGCGACAACTGGCAGGAGCTCAACCCGGGATTTCCGGACCTTCCCGTGGTCGATCTCATCGTCGAGCACGACGAGCTGGCGATCGCGAGCCACGGGCGCGGCTTCTGGGTGCTCGACAACATGGGGCCGATCAGGCAGTACTCGGGAGAGCTCACGGGGGAGTCCGCCCGCCTCTTCGAGCCCGCCGACGCGTTCCGATCCGCCAATGGAGCCCGGATCTCGTTCTGGCTGGCCGAGGAACCGGAGAGCGCGAGGCTGGAGATCACCGACGGCATGGGCAGGGTGCTGCGCAGCTTCGAAGCTGCCCGCGAAGACGAAGACAGGGATCGCTGGTCCTCCGCTCCGCTGCCGACGGAAACGGGGCTCAACACGCTGGAATGGGATCTGCGCACCGATCCCGCCGCGAGCTTCCCCGGCATGATCCTCTGGGGCGTTCGCACCATGGCTCCCGTGGTGCCGCCCGGTACTTACGGCGTCGATCTCGTCGTGGACGGCGATCGGCACGCCGCCGAGATCGTCGTGCGTCCTCATCCCTGGATCGACGTGAGCACGGAGGACATGGTCGCGCAGTTCGAGTTCGGTTCGATGATCAGGGACCGGGTGAACGACGCCAATGAGGCCGTGATCGCGATCCGTCGCGCCAAGGTTCAGACCGGCGAGCGGCTGGAAAGTTCGGACGAGGAGGGGCTGGCCCGGGCGGCCGCAGTTTTCGTGGCGGCGGCTTCGGCGATCGAGGCCGACATCTACCAGGTCCGAAATCGCTCGAATCAGGACCCGCTCAACTTCCCGATCAAGGTCAACAACCGTCTGGCCAACCTGCTTTCGATGTCGGAGCGTGGCGACGGACGCCCCGGTTCCGGCATGTACGACGCCTTCGAGATCATGGACGAGCGGCTCTCCTCGTACCTCGCCGCGTTGGACGAAGTCTGGACGAGCGAGCTGGCGGCGCTCAATCGCGAGCTGGAGAGACTGGGGATGGACCCGGTCGATCCCGACGACGCATCGGTGAAGCTGGTGGCCCCGGAGGGTTGAAGCCATGAGCCGCTTCGCTTCCGCGCCGGCTCTTTGCCTAGCCGTGCTCGCAGGGTGCTCCGGCCCGGAGGAACCCTCCTTCCGAGTGGCCGTCGCCAAGTTCCAGCAGGAGACCTGCACCTTCTGTCCAGGCGGCGACGCTCCCACCGAGGACTGGACCGTCCTCGGCCCGCTCCTATCCGGAACCGAGCTGATCGACGCCGGTGGTTCCTACGTCCGGGGCTTCGCGGCGCAGGCCCGCGACTACGGCGACATGGAGCTGATCGGGCTCACTTCGCCGGACGCGCTCTTCGGGGGTTCGTCCCGGTCGTGGAGCACGCTCGAGTCCTTCGAGACCTTCGTGGGAGGGATGATCGAGGAGCTCGAAGCCGCCATGCCCGTCGACGGCGTCTTCCTGGCTCTTCACGGTGCGCTCGCCGTCCGCGACGTTGCGCATCCGGAGGCCGAGATCGCCCGTCGCTTCCGCGAGGTGGTGGGCCCGGACGTGCCCATCGCCGCCACCTTCGACCTGCACGGCAATGAGGACGAGGCGTTCCTGGCCTACGCCGACTTCTCGTTCGTGACCAAGCGCTTTCCGCACTACGACGCCGCGCTCCAGGGCGAACGCGCCGCGCGGGCTCTGCACCGGACCATGAACGGCGACTACGAGCCCACGACCGCGACCCGCAAGCCGGGGGTCGTCACTCCGACCGTCCTCCAGTGGACGGGCGCGCCTCCGGCGAGCGAAATCATGGAACGGGCCCGCCGCTGGGAGAACCGAACCCCGGACGCCTTCGTCAGCGTCTTCTTCGGCTTTCCGTGGTCCGACGTCCCCGATCTGGGAGCGACCGTGCAGGTCATGACCAACGGTGATCAGGAGCTCGCCGACGAGATCGCCGACGACATGAGCGACTACATCTGGCGCGTGCGCGAAGACTTCGCCGGAGTCCACCTGCCCCTTCCGACCGAGGCCGCTCGGCTTGCGAGGGAGGCTGTGGCGGAGGGGCGGATTCCGATCGCGGTGGGCGACTACTCGGACCGCCCGGGCGACGCCACGCACATCATCCGCGCCTTCGACTCGGAGGGGATCGGCCGAGCGCTGTACGGGGCGATCACCTCTCCGGCGGCGCTGGATTCGCTGGAGGAGGCGGGCGCGCGGGCGGGCGACGACTTCGACGGGGCCGTCGGGGGCTTCACGCCGTCGGGGGGCGAACCCTACCATGTGCGGGGGCGGATACGATACCTCGGGCCGTGGGCGGGTTACGACTACACCGCCGCGATCGAGTACGGCGACGGAAATCTCGTCGTTCTGGCGCCGGCCTACACCCAGATCACGAACCCCCACGCCTTCGAGTTCGGCGACGTCGATCTCGCCGACTACGACGTCTTCGTGGTCAAGTCGCGCGTGCACTTCCGCAGAGGCTTCCACGAGACCGGATACGCGCCCACCATCCTCGTCGTCGACGCGCCCGAACCCTTTGTCGGCACGCGCTATCTCGACGCCCTCACCTACGAGAACGTGGAGCTGTCGACCATGTACCCCTACGGCGTACCGGAAGCCAGGAGGTAGAATGCCGGGATCCAGTCCGTCCGGACGCTTCGCCGCAGCGCAGGCCGCCGTCGGCGTCCTTTTCGCGTTGTCGGCGCAGTTGGGGCCGGCAGCGGGTTCGCAAGTCGCCGAGGACTCCATGAACGTCATCGTTCCCGCGGACTCGCTCGACTGGCAGGGAAGCGGAGACATGCGCTTCGCGACGCTCTACGGAAATTCCTCGGAACCCGGACAGTTCGCCTTCCGCATCGAGACCCGACCGGGGTTCGAGATGGCTCCGCACACCAATCCCGCCACCGAGCACTTGACCGTGCTCTCAGGGACGCTCCACCTGGGCTTCGGCGAGACGTTCGACAAGGGCAAGGGCACGGCGTACGGTCCCGGCAGCTATGTGGCGGTCGGCGCCGGAGTCGCCGCGTACATGTGGTTCGAGGAGCTTACCGTGGTGCAGGTGCACGGCACAGGGCCGTTCACTACCCAATACGTCGGTCGGGAAGGGGACCCGGCTGCGGGCGGAGGCGCACCGTCCGACCCGGAGGTGGAGGAGCTCGAATCGGGGACCGACGCGGTGCTGCAGGCGGTGAGCCCGGTATCGGCGGAAGTGGTGTGGACCAGCGGCCACGCAGGAGCAGTACTGGTGACTCTCGACGGCGGCAAGAGCTGGGAGCGCCGAGGCGGACCTTCCGGAGACTCCCTCCAGTTCAGGGACATCCACGCCTTCTCCGCTCGCGGCGCGGTCGCGATGAGCGCGGGTTCGGGCTCCGCCTCCCGAATCTATCGCACCGACGACGGGGGTGAGAGCTGGGCGCTCGCCTTCCTGATGGACCACCCGGAGGGCTTTCTCGACTGTCTCGACTTCTGGGACGATGAACGCGGTTTCGCCTATGGAGACTCCTTCGACGGCTCGCCCTACGTGCTCTCGACCGACGACGGGGGTGGGAGCTGGAGGCGGGTTCCCCGAGACGCCCTGCCGCCCGCGAACGAAGGCGAGGGAGGCTTCGCCGCTAGCGGAACCTGCGCTCGGGCAGGCGAGGACGGCCGAGGTTGGATCGGCACCGGGGCCGGCGGCTCGGCGCGGGTCCTGGCCACGGACGACTACGGCTCGACCTGGACGGCTGCGGAGGTCGACCTGGCCCGCGGCCCCAGCGCGGGCGTGTACACACTTGCGGTACTCTCAGACGGGAAGGAAGCCCGGGTCATGGCCCTGGGCGGCGACTACGCCGCAGAGGACGTGCTCGCCAACGCCGCCATCAGCGACGGCGGGGGCAACTGGCGGCCGGTAGCGAACGCGCCCATCTCCGGCGCGGTCTACGGCAGCGCCGCGGCCTTGGTCGACGGACGCGAGATCGTGCTCGCCGTCTCGCCCGCAGGGGCAGCCTATACCGAGGATCGCGGCGAGAGCTGGACGGCGCTCGCGGGTGTCGCCGCCTGGGCGGTCGAGTTCGCACCGGGCGACCGGGTCGGGTGGGCGGTGGGCGCCGAGGGACGGATATGGCGGCTCCGGTTCCAGTAGCGGCCCGCGGACAAAACCGTGGACCGCAAGGCATTTGCCGCTTCAACACTTACCGACCCGCTCCTGTCAATTGGGGGCTGTCCCTCGAATGAGGGAGCTGCAGACGGGTTTCGAGACCGCGAGCCTCGCTCGCCGGCACTTTTCCTTCGGCTCTTCCAGCATCATGCTTCCACGCAGACTCCGACTCTCAACCATCATCGCCTTTCCGCTCATCGCCGCAACACTTCCTGGCGGCGTCCTACAGGCCCAGCTCAACACACCTCTAGGCGAACTCGTCGAGGAGTTCCGCTGGCGTTCTGTGGGACCGGTCAACATGGGCGGGCGGGTGACCGACGTGGAGGGCATCCCCGGGCCCTCCAAGACCTTCTATGTCGCGGCCGCGGCCGGGGGCATCTGGAAGACCACCAACAACGGCACCACCTTCCAACAGATCTGGACCGACGAGCGCGTGGTCTCCATGGGCGACATCGCAATCGCTCCCTCCAATCCCGACGTCATCTGGGCCGGGAGCGGCGAGGAGGATTCGCGCAACTCCATCTCGCCGGGCGGAGGCATCTTCAAGAGCGAGGACGGCGGCGAGACCTGGGAGCTGATGGGTCTGGAGGCCACCGAGGTCATCGGCCGCATCGTCATCCATCCGACCGACCCGAACATTGTCCATGTCGCGGCGCTCGGTCACATCTGGGGCTCCAACCCCGAGCGAGGGCTTTACAGGACCCGGGACGGCGGCGAGACCTGGGAGCTCGTCAAGTTCATCAGCGAAACCGCGGGCTTCGTGGACGTGGTCATGGATCCGCGCGACCCGGACCGGCTCTTCGCGGCGAGCTGGGAGCGGGTGCGCGGGCCGTATTTCCTCAAGAGCGGAGGGCCGGGCTCCGGGCTCTGGCTAACCGAAGACGGAGGGGACACCTGGACGGAGGTCACGGGCGACGGCTTCCCGACCGCCGAAAAAGGACGCATCGGTCTTGCCATGGCCCCTTCCAATCCGGATGTGATGTACGCGATGGTCGAAGCCCGCGGCGAAGGCGAAACCACCGGCAACGCGGGCAACGGCCTCTATCGGTCGACCGACGGCGG
This sequence comes from Gemmatimonadota bacterium, assembly GCA_021295815.1. Classification (NCBI taxonomy): domain Bacteria; kingdom Pseudomonadati; phylum Gemmatimonadota; species Gemmatimonadota bacterium. The sequence continues at coordinate 95,910 of JAGWBQ010000008.1, forward strand.
CGCGACCTGGGAGAAGCGCAACAGCGTCAACACCCGTCCCTTCTACTACTCGCAGGTACGGGTCGACCCGCAGGACGAGAACCGGGTCTACTTCTCCTCGACCCCGGTCCGGTACTCCGACGACGGCGGCGAGACCTACGGTACCACGACTAACGCCGTCCACGTCGACCACCACGCGATGTGGATCGATCCCAACGACCCTGAGCGCATCGTGGTCGGCAACGACGGCGGCGTGGCCATCAGCTACGACAAGGGAGGCAACTGGGACTACCTGAACACCATGGCGCTGGGCCAGTTCTACGACATCTCCCTGAACATGGACACCCCCTACCGCATCTGCGGCGGACTCCAGGACAACGGGACCTGGTGCGGGCCGAGCCGGGTCGCCAACGGACAGATCTCGAAGTACCACTGGGCGACGATCAGCGGCGGAGACGGCTTCGTGACTGCGCAGGATCCCGTCGACCACGACATCGTCTGGTCGGAGTCGCAGGGCGGCAACATGGGACGGCTGAACCTCGCCACCAGGAATCGGACCTCGATCCAGCGTCCGAACTGGCGCGACGGCTGGCTCGCCAAGCAGGACACCATCGTGCTGCTCACGGAAGACGGCGCTGCCGAGGACGATCCCCGCATAGTGAGGCTTCGCGAGGAGGCGACCCGCGATTCCGCCAACTCGATCATGCGCTTCAACTGGAACACGCCCTTTCTACAGTCGGCGCACGACCGGGAGTGGTTCTACGCCGCAGGCAACCGGGTGATGAAGAGCGAAGACCGGGGCGACGATCTCCGGATCATCTCGCCCGATCTAAGCTACGCCGACGCGGAGAAGATCGCTGTCGCGACCGAGACCACGGGCGGGATCACCCCTGACGTGACCGGCGCCGAGGCCTACGCCACCGTGGTGGCCCTAGACGAGTCCCCGCTGATGGCGGGCAAGCTCCTCGCCGGTACCGACGACGGCCGGGTATGGATGACGGAGAACGACGGCGCCGACTGGACCGAGCTGACCGGTCGCTTCGAAGGCGTGCCCGCCGGCACCTACGTGAGCCGGATCAAAGCGTCCAACCACGATGTGAACCGCATTTACGTCGCCTTCGACAACCATCGCACGAACGACTTCACCCCTTACGCCTACGTTTCGGACGACAACGGAGCCAGTTTTCGTTCCATCTCGTCCAACCTGCCCACCGGCAAGGCCGATTTCGTGCACGTGATCGAGGAGGATCCGGTGAACCCGCACCTTCTCTTCGTCGGCACGGACGTGGGCGCCTACGTCTCCACCGATCGCGGAGCGGTCTGGCAGCGCTTCATGCACGGCATGCCTGCGGTGCCGGTCCACGACCTCGAGGTGCATCCGAGGGACAAGGAGCTCGTGGCCGGAACGCACGGACGCTCGATCTGGGTCGTGGGTATCGCCGCGCTGCAGGGGATGACCAGCGACGTCATCGCCTCCGGCGGCATGTTCGCACCAGCCCCGCCCGCCCGGTTCAGAACGCGGGCCAGGGGTGGAGAGTCCACCGGGCAGCGGTGGTGGTCAAGGCCGAGCCCGGGCACCGACGCGGTGATCGAATACTATCTCTCCGAATCGTTGGTCGAGCGAGGCCGAGACATGGCGGCGGCGGACCTTCCCGAAGATGCATCGCCCCGGGATCGGGTCGAGGCCAACCGCCTCCGGATCGAGATCAAGGACGAAAGCGGAGAGGTGGTGCGGACTCTGGGAGGCCAGTTGACCGCCGGGCTCCATCGCGTAGGCTGGAATCTGCGCGGGATGCCCGAGGAGGTTGCCGAGACGGAACCTTCGCCTTACGAAGAGCGCGAACGCGAGCGTTTGCAGGCGAGGGCCGAGGTGCTGAAGGACTCTCTGCTGGCGGAAGAGTGGGACGAAGCCGATGTCGACCGGGTCCTCAACATGCTGACTCAAAGGGGCCGCGGCGAGGTGGTGGTTCGCGGCGGTGGTGGAGGCGGTGGCGGCGGCTCGGTCGAATTCGGCGACGCCGAACGTTTCCAGGAGAGGCCCGGCGAATCGCCGCCGGGCAGGGTGCAGGGCCGCGGAGGAGCCGGCGGCGGTTTCGCTCAGATGCGGGAGATCGCACAGCTTCTGATGCCGGGTTCGAGCGTGAGCCAGATCATGGGGCGGTTCCGCAGTCGCGGTGGCGGTGGCGGACCGGCTCCGGTGGTGGAGCCGGGGGTCTACACCATCTCGCTGGCGGTCGCCGACACGGTCTTCGTCGAGGAGATCGTGATACCCGAGCCCTCGAATTGAAAATCGGCGCTCGATCTCGGGTTCGGGCGGCGGTCGCCGCGACGATCGCGGTCGCCGCTCTTGGCCCGGCATCTTCCGAGGCTCATGGTCAGGAGGCGACGGACGAGGCGGTCGTCGTCTACCTGGCTCGCCATGCCGAACGAGCCGACGACAGCCGCGATCCTCCTCTCAGCCCCGAAGGCGTCGCACGGGTGGAGGCGCTCCTGCACGTGCTCACCGACGCCGGACTCACCCAAGTCCACACCACCGATCTTCGCCGCACCCGGCAGACTGCCGATCCGCTCGCAAAGGCCCACGACGCGCCGCTCGCCGTCTACGACCCCTTCGCCCTCGCGGCCTTCGCCGAGCTGCTGAAGGCGACGCCGGGACGCCACTTCGTATCCGGCCACTCGAATACCACGCCCGCGCTGGTCCGCGCCTTGGGAGGAGACCCTCACGGAGAGATTGCGGAGGACGAGTACGACCGCCTCTATGTGGTCGTGATCGTACCGGGCGCCGAACCGGTCACCACCCTGCTGCGCTTCGGACTGAGCGGTCCGTAGCCGACTGCGGCGTCAGGACTCCGCGGGTTCTCTCCCCGCACCCTTGACCCCATGTCCGTCGGGGCTAGCTTCAAGGTATGATCCCCACCAAAAGTCGCCCCGGTCTGAACGGGCGCACCTCGAAGAACGGGCGGTCGCTGGTCTCCAGCCACACGGCCGACACCGGCACCGACTACCCGGACGCCTTTCCCAACTCCCGCAAGATCCACGTCGAGGGAACGCGGGGAGTCCGAGTGCCGATGCGCGAGATCACCCTGGCGGAGCCGGAGCCGCCGCTGCGGGTCTACGACACCAGCGGACCTCCGGGCGGCGACCCGCGTCAAGGTCTGCCCCGCATGCGCGAAGCCTGGATCGCCGAACGGGACGTCGAGCCGGCTACGGATACCGCCGGTAACCGGGTCTCCGGCGGCGCTCTGCGCGGCCGCTCGCCGATAACCCAGTTGGCCTATGCCCGAAAGGGCGAGATCACGCCGGAGATGGAATTCGTCGCCCTTCGGGAAGGACTGGAGGCGGATTTCGTCCGCAGCGAGGTAGCCCGCGGCCGCGCCATCATCCCCGCCAACATCAATCACCCTGAGAGCGAGCCCATGGCCATCGGCCGCAACTTCAAGGTGAAGATCAACGCCAACATCGGCAACTCCGCAGTGTCCTCGTCCATCGACGAGGAGGTCTCGAAGCTTCGCTGGGCGACGCTTTGGGGGGCCGACACCGTGATGGATCTCTCCACCGGCGACAAGATTCACGAGACCAGGGAGTGGATCCTCCGCAACTCACCGGTCCCGATCGGCACCGTACCCATCTATCAGGCTCTGGAGAAGGTGGGCGGAGTGCCCGAGGAGCTCTCCTGGGAGGCATACCGGGATACCATCGTCGAGCAGTGCGAACAGGGCGTCGACTACTTCACGGTGCACGCCGGCGTGCTGCTGCGCTTCATCCCGCTCACTGCGGAGCGCATGACCGGGATCGTCTCGCGAGGCGGCTCGATCATCGCGAAGTGGTGCATGGCGCATCATCGTGAGAACTTCACCTACACGAACTTCCACGAACTTTGCGAGATCATGGCCTGCTACGACGTCTCCTTCTCGCTTGGAGACGGACTCCGCCCCGGCTCGATCGCCGACGCCAACGATGCCGCGCAGTTCGCGGAGCTGAAGGTTCAGGGAGAGCTTACCCGGATCGCATGGGAGCATGGGGTCCAGGTGATGAACGAGGGTCCCGGCCACGTTCCCATGCATCTGATTCGCGAGAACATGGAGAAGCAGCTCGAGTGGTGCGACGAAGCGCCGTTCTACACTCTGGGCCCGCTCACCACCGACATCGCCCCCGCCTACGACCACATCACCAGCGCGATCGGGGCGGCCCAGATCGGTTGGTACGGAACCGCGATGCTCTGCTACGTCACCCCCAAGGAGCACCTGGGGCTGCCGAACCGGGACGATGTCAAGGAAGGAGTGATCGCCTATCGGATAGCGGCGCACGCGGCCGACCTGGCCAAGGGGCATCCTCGGGCGCAGGAGTGGGACGACGCCATCTCGAAGGCCCGCTTCGAGTTCCGCTGGCGCGACCAGTTCAACCTCTCTCTCGACCCCGTTACCGCTGCGGAGTACCACGACGAGACTCTGCCGGCCGAGGGTGCGAAGGTCGCCCACTTCTGCTCCATGTGCGGCCCCAAGTTCTGCTCGATGAAGATCACCGACGATATCCGCCGCTTCGCCGCCGAACACGGACTCGACACCGTGGAGGCGGTCGAGGCCGGAATGCGGGCCAAGGCCGACGAGTTCAAGGCTAAGGGGAGCGAGCTCTACCTCGGAGTGGAGGGGTAGGGACCTGCGGCGAAACTCGCTCGAGCGCATCGTCCGGCGCGGATGCAGCGGCGTGCTGCCGTAGGAGACTTCCACGGGCTGCTAGCAGCTGAGGCCTCGGTGGGAAGCGGGGTCCACCGCGTGGAGATCAGATCCGTTGGTGGTCGGCCCTCCACTCGCGCACCGCCTGCTTGATCTCCTTTCGCGTGGCGAGCTCGCCGTTCAGCACCCGCCCGACCAGATCGGCCACCTCGCCGTCCGAGGCGAATCGGAGACCGACGAGCTGTTCGGTGGTGAGCTCCTCGATGCGGGAGGCCGTCTCATTCGGCAGCAAGCGGGCGAGCCTCAGTCGTTCCTCCAGCCGTATGACTCTGTCCTGCACTCCCAGCGCGTGGTGGCGGGCGAACCTTACGTGGTAGGTGAGGACGATCGCGAGAACGGCGGGTATGAAGTTGGCCGGCGACGGGTCGTCGATGGTCTCGATCACCCAGTACGCCGCACCCACGGCGGACAGCAGGAAAAGGCCGATCGTTCTCCACGGACGGCGGGTGTGGTTGGAGTAGTCCTGTGTCTTCATTCGTGTCCTCCCGGTTGACGGCTTCGCTGTCGACCGCCGACTCCGTCCCACGAGTTGTCCACCGGCCGGGGAGCTACTTGCCCCGCTGGGGAATGAACGGGATGAGCTTGTCGGCCAGCGAACCGAGATTCCGGGTCTGCACCCAAACTCTGCCGTTTCCGCTGAAGCGCATGACCAACCCCTCGCCACCGGCGACGAGCGATCCGATGCCGCCGACCTTCCCGACAGAGTACTCCACGTCGTCGCTGAACGCAACCAAGTGCCCGGTATCCACCACGAGCTCGCGCTCCGGCGTCACGGTCAGCTCCTTGATGGCCCCGTAGGAGTTGTAGAAGACCTTGCCTTCGCTACTGTCCGAGTAGGCGCGGAGAAAGAAGAGGCTCTCTCCGCTGAAAAGGCCGCGGAAGCCTTGAAATTTGGAGTCGGTCTCGACCTGCGGTGAACACGCCAGGAAGGAGCTCGACTGTATGAAGAGATTCCGACCCGGTTCGAGATCGAACACCCCGATATCGCCGGGCGCCGGTGGAGCCAGGCTCACCCAACCTCCACCGCTCTCGCCCGTGAAGGTGTTCACGAAGAAGGATTCGCCTCCCATCATCCTGCGAACGCCCTTTAGGAACCCGCCGCCCATCCCGGTGCTCATGGCGACGCCCGTCTGCGCGACCATTGCGCCGGGCTCGACCTTCACGGACTCCCGAGGTTCGAGTTCGATGGTGAGAAGGGTGTAGCTGGGAGCGAATTCGATTCTGTGCCGCATGATACGCGTGGTTGGATGGGAGCGAGGCGCCAGGCCTGCGGCGACCGGACATGGAGGTTCGCGGACGGTCTCGAGTCCGGCGCGGTCGTCACGACGATCGACCGAGCCGCACTAGCCGATGTCGCCGGTTCTCCTGCGAACCTCCTCTCGCCTCCGAGCTCTGTCGCCGGCCCGAGTCCTAGGTGCCCGGGCGGCGAACCCGACGCCCAGGAAGATAACCGCGGCTCCCGCGATCTGGACGATTCCCGGTACCTCGCCGAGCCACGCCCAGGCGATGAGCAGCGCCGACACCGGGACGAGATTGGCGAAGAGCGCGGTCCTGCTCTGACCGATCCGTCGGATGGCCTCGTACCAGATGAAGTATGCGACCGCGACTCCGAGCACCCCCGCATATCCGACGCCGAACCACGAGGTCGCCGACACCGCCGTGAAATCGGTGCGCAGGAGCGACGGCAATCCGAACAGGAGCAGCGCGACGGTTCCCGGCCATATCGTCCAGGCCGATACCTCCAAAGCTCCGTGGCGCTTGATGAGCCTCCTGCAGAAGACGGTGTAGAGAGACCACACCAGCGCCGCAGCCAGCACCAGCAGGTCGCCGACCAGGCTGCCGCCGTCCTCGGCGCCACGACTCCCCGCAACCAGAATCGACGCCCCTGAGAGCGAGATCGCCGCCCCGACCAGGAGCATGATGGAGAACCGCTCCCTTCCGAATGCGGCACCGAGTAGCACGACCCACACCGGGGTGGTCGCGATCAGTATGGAGGCGTTTCCCGCCAGCGTCAGGTCCACGCCGCTCAGGAAGAAGAGCTGGTACCCGAGGTGACCGATGAGCCCCAGCCAGATCGATCGGATCCATGCACGTCGCGAAGGCGGCAGGAGCCGACGTCCGCGCATCTTCAGAAAGACGCCCAAGGTCAGCGAGGCCAGCGGGAAGCGGAGAGCGTTGAAGGCGAACGGGTCGAGATCTTCGAGCGACGCCTTCATCGCCGAGAAATTGGCTCCCCACAGCACGGAGACCAGGATCAGCGCCGGTGCGGTTGCCTTGAATCGATCGTCGACCGTCATCTTATGGAGGGGGTGGTGGCCGGGCGAGGGCCGGGTGCCGGAAGGGAAGGTGACCGACAGCTCGGAAGCAGCGCGGAACACCGGCGGGCGGCAGGCCCGAACACGGCACGGACGCGTCGGCGGGCTGGCGCAAACTAAGTTGAGCCCGCACCTTACGCCGCAGCGTTCCCAGTCTTTCGCTCAACCCCAACGCCCGACGCCCCTCATGCGACCCATTCAGCCGCGGCCACCGGTTGCCAGTCCGCAAGTCCCTCAGCCGCGCCTTGCGCACGTCCGCAATCGGGCTGCGCCGCTGACGGCCGCCTGCCTCTGGCTCGCGGCGGTCGGCGCGGCCCTCCCGGCGGGATCCTCCGCTCAGATCCCGTCCGAATCGCACTGGTCGGCTCTCGAGTGGCGCCACATCGGCCCCGAGGGCAACCGGTTCAGCGCGGCTGCGGGCGTGAACGACGACCCTCACACCTATTATGTGGGGGCGGCATCGGGCGGGGTCTACAAGACCACCGACGGCGGAGTGCACTGGGAGGCGATCTTTGACGACCAGCCGGTTCAATCCATCGGCGCGCTCGCGGTGGCGCCCTCCGATCCCAACGTCGTCTGGGTAGGGACCGGAGAGGGCAAGATTCGCTCGCACGTTTCCATCGGCGCAGGAGTCTACCGCTCCGAAGACGCCGGAAGAACCTGGAAGTTCAAGGGGCTCCTCGACACCGGCCGCATCCCCAGACTGCTCGTTCATCCGACCGATCCCGACATCGCCTGGGTCTGCGCTCTCGGCCACGCCTACGGTCCTCAGCAGACACGCGGGGTCTACCGCACCACGGACGGCGGCGACTCCTGGGAGCGTGTTCTCTTCATCGACGAGGACACGGGCTGTTCCGACCTCGCCATGGATCCCACCAACCCGCGAATTCTCTACGCCGGCACCTGGCAGCTCGAGATACGCACCTGGGGCAGGACGAGCGGCGGCCCCGGCGGCGGCCTCCACGTGTCACGCGACGCCGGGACGACCTGGGAGCGGCTCAGCGGTCCGGGCAACGGCATCGGTCTTCCCGAGAAGCCGGTGGGCAAGGTCGCCGTCGCCGTCGCTCCGTCCAACCCCGACCGCATCTTCGCCATGCTCGAGACCGGTGACGGCATCCCCTGGGAAGGCCGCGAGACCGAGGACGGTCAGGTCTGGCGCAGCGAGGACGGCGGCGCGACCTGGGGGCTCGTCACACGCAACCGAAACGCGATGGGTCGGCCTCACTACTATTCCCGCATCGTCATCTCGCCTGACGACGAGGACGAAGCCTACTTCCTGACCGCCTCCTTCGGCGTCTCGACCGACGGTGGACGCACCATCGACATCGTCCCGCGCCCCGAGGCTCCGGGCGGCGACCACCACGACATGTGGATCGACCCGGACGACGCTAACCGGATGATTGTCGCTCACGACCAGGGGCTTTCGATCTCGATCAATCGCGGTCGCACCTGGTTCCGTCAGCGGCTCACGAACGCCCAGATGTACCACGTCACCGTGGACGACGCCATCCCCTACAACGTTCTCGGCAACAAGCAGGACGAACCCACCTACCGCGGTCCGAGCAACAGCCGCATTATGGGCCAGCGTCGGATAACCGGCATCCCGCGCGGGATGTGGCACCACGTGGGCGGCGGCGAGAGCGGCTGGGCCACCCCCGATCCGACCGATCCCGACATAGTCTGGTCCTCGGCTTCGGGCTCGGGGATGGTGGGCGGCATCATCGTGCGCTTCGAGGAAGAGCGCCGCCAGTTCCGTACGGTCGAGGTGTGGCCGGAGCAGAGCCGGGGCGCCGCCAAGGGGGTCCGCTACCGCTTCATCTGGGACGCTCCCGTCCACATATCGCCCCACGACAACGAGACGGTGTACACGGGCAGCCAGCACGTGCATCGAACCCGGAACCGCGGACAGAGCTGGGAGGTCGTCAGTCCAGACCTGACGCTCAACGACACCACCCGCATGGGGCTCTCCGGCGGGCTCACCGGCGACAACATCGGCGTGGAGTACGCCGGCACGGTCTTCGGGATCGCCGAGTCGCCCATCCGACCCGGGCTGATCTGGGCGGGCACCAACGACGGTAGGCTCCACGTGACCCGGGACGCAGGCGAGAGCTGGACCGACGTGACCGCCAACATGCCCGCCATGCCGGAGTGGATGGCGGTGCGAAGCATCGCGCCGTCGACACACGAGGCCGGCACCGCCTACGTCGCCATCGACGGACACCAGGTCAACGTGCGCGACCCTCATCTCTACCGAACCACCGATTTCGGGGCGAGCTGGAGCCGGATCACCGACGGCATCGAGCCCGGACCGCTGAGCTACACCAAGGTCATCGTCGAGGACCCGCGCCGCGCCGGCCTCCTCTACGCCGGAACCGAAGGCTCCATCCACGTTTCCTTCGACTCCGGCGACAACTGGCTGACCCTCCAGCAGAACCTGCCGCACGCGCCAGTCTCGGGCATCGTGGTGCAGGAACGATTCAACGACCTCGTAGTCGGCACCTACGGGCGCGGATTCTGGATCCTGGACGATCTCTCACCGTTCCAGCAGCTTACGCCGGAGGTGATTGCGTCGTCCTCCCACCTCTTCGAGCCTCGCGACGCCTGGCGCTTCAGGCCCATCACGCCGCCCTCGGTCCCCTACTCGGATCCTACGGAAGGCAAGGATCCCGAATTCGGCGCGTCCATCAACTACTGGCTCGCCGACGAGGCGGAGAGGGCCCCCGTGATCGAGATCGTCGATGCCGGCGGAGAGATGGTGCGCACCGTCGCCGGGACGAACCATGCCGGAGTGAACCGGGTGCACTGGGACCTGCGCGACGAAGCCAACGGGCCCGTCAGACTTCTGACGCCGCCGGTCTACGCGGAGCATATCGCCATGGAAGCGGACGGCAGGCCCGCGCCGGGCGCGCGTCGGATTTCGATCCTCATGCCTCCGGGAGAGTACGGCGTCCGCCTGCGCGTGGGAGACGACACGCATGAAAGGACGGTGCGCGTGCTCAAGGACCCGCATTCGGCGGGGAGCGAAGCCGACATCGCCGCCCAGGTGGCCTTTCTCCGGGATCTGCGCTCGGAAATAGTCGCGGCGGGAGACGCGGTGGAACGCGTGGAGGCGATTCGGGTCCAGCTCGCCACGCTCGCACGCTTTTCCCAAGACGAAGAACTCGGTCGCGCCATCGCCGATTTGGAGGTTAAGCTCTTCGATCTTCAGATGGAGATGGTCGATCTGCGCCTCACCGGCCAAGGCCAGGACGGGGTACGCTTCGAGGCTAAGCTCCTCCAGAAGATCGGATACCTTACCGGGGCCATTTCCGGCGCCGACTTCCCGCCCACCGACCAGGAGCTGGAGGTGAAGGCCCGGCTGGAGGCGGCCCTCGACGCGCACCTGCTCCGACTGGAAGATCTGATCGAAGGCGATCTGGAATCCCTGAACGCCATGCTCGCGGCCCGCGGCATGATCGTCATCACATGACGAGCGGGCGGCCGAGTCGTCCGACCTTTCCGGACCAACCTTCACGCATTCACCCACCGGACAACCCATGACCTTCCGTTTTCGTCGCGTTTTCGCTCTCGGCGCGCTCCCCGCGCTCATCGCCCTGACCCTGCTCGCCGCCGACTCCGCCGAAGCCCAGCGCACCCAGAAGCCCGTTCTCCACGGCAAGCACTGGATCGCGATCACCGGCAAGCCGATGGCCGCCACGGCCGGTGCGGCCATGTTCCACAAGGGCGGAAACGCCGTGGACGCGGCGGCGGCCATGCTCGGGGCGACCGCTACGATGTGGGACGTGCTCTCATGGGGAGGCGAGACCCAGGCGCTCATATGGCATCCCGGGGAGGAGCGCGTGATCGGCATCAACGCCCTCGGCGTCGCTCCCAGCGGGGCGACGCCCGAATACTTCAAGGAGCGGGAGATGGATTTTCCGCCCGCGACCGGAGTGGAGTCGATGGTCACCCCGGGGACGCCTGGCGGTCTGATGACCATGGTGGCCGAGTGGGGACGGCTCTCGCTCGCCGAAGTGCTCGAGCCGGCCATGGAGATGGCGCGTGGATATCCGCTCGAGGCCGATGCGGTACGCCGCATCCGGGACAATCGCGACGAGATGATGGAGTGGAAGTACACCGGTCCCATCTTCTTTCCCGACGGAGCCGATCCCGAGGAAGGCGCCGTCTTCGTGCAGAGCGACCTCGAAGCGACCCTCGCCAAGCTGGTCGAGGCCGAGGCGGAGGCGCTCGAGGCCGGCAAGAGTCGCAAGGAGGCCATCTACGCCGCTTACGACCGCTTCTACCGGGGCGACATCGCCGAGGAGTTCGTACGCGGCGCTCGCGAAGAGGGTTCGACGGTCACGACGGAGGATCTCGCCGCCTGGCAGCTCCACATCGAAGAGCCCGTCTCCATCTCCTACAAGGGCGTCGACGTCTACAAGCTGACCACCTGGGTACAGGGGCCGGTCATGCTCCAGGCGCTCAACATCCTCGAGAACTTCGATCTCCGGGGAATGGGCTACAACAGCGCCCGCTACATGCACGCCCTTTACCAGACCATGAATCTCGCCTTCGCCGACCGCGACTTCTACTACGGCGATCCCTACTTTCCGCCCGAGGAGCCCGTCCGGGGCCTGCTCTCCAAGGAGTACGCCGCAGCGCGCGCGGAAGAGATCGACTGGGAAGCCAACGATCCGCAAGCGGGTCCGGGAGATCCGTATCCCTACCAGGGAGGCGTCAATCCCTTCGCCCACCTTCTGGAAGGCTGGGGAGAACGGACCGGCGTCGTCACCGAGGCGTCGGGCTCGGAGGCGATGGCGGAATTCGAGGAGGACTTTTACGCCGGGACCACCTCCGTGCAGGCGGCCGACGCCGACGGCTGGGTGGTTTCGATCACGCCGTCCGGCGGTTGGGTGCCGGCGGTGATCGCCGGCCGCACCGGCATCGGCATGAGTCAGCGGGCGCAGTCGTTCGTCGTGCACGAAGCCGACAACCCCTACAACGTCATCGAGCCCGGGAAGCGGCCGCGCGCCACGCTCACCCCGGGGATGGCGGTCAAGGACGGGCGGCCCTACCTGAGCTTCGCGGTGCAGGGCGGCGACGGTCAAGACCAGAACCTTCTTCAGTTCTTCCTGAACGTGGTCGAGTTCGGGATGAACGTCCAGCAGGCGGCCGAGGCGGCGAACATCAACTCTTTCCAGATGCGCAACTCATTCGGAGATCACTCCACGAGTCCGGGACGCATGCTCGTGAACTCGCAGACCCCGCCCTGGATACGTGCGGAGCTGGAGTCGATGGGGTACGATCTGACCTTCTCGGACCGCACCTCCGGTCCCATCAACGCCATTTTCTTCGACTGGGTGCACGGGACCTTCTGGGGCGGGTCGAGCCACCACGGTGACGACTACGGGATCGTCTGGGAGTAGCGGTCGCGCGGCAGGGGCCGGGGGACGTTTCCTGGACCGTGCACTCGGGCGGGCCTTCCTCGGCGCTGTCTTGTACGGCGTCGGAGTTCAGTTGGCCGCAGCCAGTTCGGCGAAGGTCAGGTTCAGGATGGGATACTCGCGCCAGTCCTCGTGATCGAAGTGCCACCACTCCGCCTCGTAGACGGCGAATCCGGCGTCCTCCATGGCCCGGCGCAGCAGAGCCCGCCGCCAGCGCTGTCGGGAGCTGCCGCCCGGATAGTCGGGGAAGGATCTCGGCGAGAACTCGTCGTAGCCGCCGGTCATCTCCACCACCTCTCCGCTCGCGAGATCGTAGAGCGAAAGATCGATGGCCGATCCACGGTTGTGGCGTGAGCCGTTGGAGGGGTTGGCGACGAAAATCTTCTGAGTCTCCGGGGTCGCGTCCCAGAAGGTCCTGGTAACGTACCAGGGGCGGTATCCGTCGAAGAGGACCAGGCCGTAGCCGTCGGCTCGGAGCGCGGCGCTCGCCCGTACCAGAGCTTCGGCGGCCGGTCGTTGCAGGAAGACCCTCGCTTCGTCGTAGAAGACGGATGACATGAAGTTGTCGGTGCTCGCGTAGCGCACGTCGAGCTTGAGCGTGGAATCGAGGGTGGCCGGCTCCACCAGCTCAGGTGACCGGAAGGGGCCGGCCTCGGTGGGCGGCGAGGCGGCAAGCGCCTCAGGGAGGAGCTCCGAAACGGGACGCACGGGGTCGATGCGGAAGGTCTCGCCGGATTCGGTGCCGAGCTCCCGTCGGGTGAAGATCACCGAGCCGACGTTCACCGAACTTGCGCGGCCGTCCGGGTCGCGATCGAAAACGAGGCTCTCGCCGGCGTACAGTCCTCTTACGGGGAAGGCGAAGCAAGCGCTCCCTTCGCCGCCGCCGCAGCTCTCGCTGGGAAGCTCCGAGACCGGGTAGAGGAAGAACCACTCGATGAGCGCATGCAGCTCGCCGCGGCGTTCGAGGATGTGGAGAACGTTGTGATCCCAGCCGTACTCGCCGATAAGTCCGGTCCATTCCGCAGGTGGCGGCGGCGGCGCACCGACCGAGGGTTCCCGAGCAAGCCGCGCCGCCGCCGCCCCTCCGGCCCCAAGTACGACTAGCTCGTCGCCCTCGGGGAGGAAGCGGGAACCGAAGGAGAGCCTGTCGTCGACGATCAGCGTGTCGCCCAAGGTGCGCAGCTCGGTCGTGAAACCGCCCTCGAGGCCGGTCGCGAAGAGCCGTCCGCCTCTCTCGTCGAGCTCAAGACCCCCGTTCTCGTCGGAGTAGACGCCGGCAAGCCGCCTCGCCAGCGCCGGATCGACCGGAGCGGTCTCGGGAAAGCCGGCCGGCGGTAGGGCCTCGCCGGCCCGGACCGCAATCATCATCTCCAGGGCGGCGTTCGCCACCCGGGAAGTGAAGCTGTTCGTGAGGTCCACGGCGGAGGTGACCACCACTCCCAGACCCTGCCCCGGCAGGAAGGAGAGCTGGGTGGAAAAGCCGTAGATGGCTCCGCCGTGGCCGATGGCCCGTTCCCCGTCGAGCTCTCCCACGTTGAAGCCTAGTCCGAATCCGGTCGCGGTACCCTCGGGCACGAACTGCGGCTCCCACATGAGCTCCAGGGTGGCCGAGTCGAGAAGATGAACGCCTTCATCGAGGTCGGCGCCCCGCGCGATGCGGAAGACGGCGCTCATGAAGCGGGCGAGGTCGAGAACCGTGGAGTACATGCTGCCGGCCGGAGCCATGCCCAGCTCGAACGAGGGCGCGGCGTAGTAGGCCCGGTCCATCCCCCACATGGCGGCCTCGGCCAGCCGTCCCATCAGCTCCGGCTCCGGGAGAAAGGCGGAGCTTCCCATGCCGAGCGGATCCAGCACCGACGCCCGCATGTGGTCCGCGAAGGGAGTCTCCCGCGTCACTTCCAGAGCCCGGCCCACCACGGCGATGCCCGCGTTCGAGTATTTCGTTCTCGTTCCCGGCAGGTAAACCAGCCCGGTCCCGTTCAAAGAGGCTACGCTGGCTGCCAGATCAGGACCGGAGTCGTCGAAGTAGTTGCCCACCGGGGGCTCGCGCACCAGCCCGGCTCGGTGGGACATTAGCTGACGCAGGGTGATGGAAGCCGCCGCGGCCGACGGGTCGGCATCGGCCCCACCCGCCCCGGAGCCGGCCCGGCGCGTCGGCGCGCCCGGCTGGAGTCCGCCGGGCCGGAAGTCCGGAAGGTACTCGGTCACCGGAGCGTCGATGTCGAGCTCCCCCCGCTCGGCGAGCCGCATGACGGCGATGTCGGTGAAGAGCTTGGAGACCGAGCCCACCCGGTAGACGGTGCCGGGCCCGGCGGCGCGACCGGCCTTCTCTTCGCCGAACCCGGCGGCCCAGACGACGCTGTCGCCTTCCACGAGCGCGACGGAGACGGCCCCGAGCGACTTCGCCGACCGCTCCCGCTCGATCGCCTCGCTCAGGGCGACGGCCACCTCGGCGTAGTCGGCGCCGGGCTCGATGGTCTCGTGCGGAGGCTCGCGATCCGGAGCGCAGGCGCCCAGCGTCCAGAGGGCCAGCAGTCCTGGGAGAATATCATGCGAGCGCCGACAGCGACGAAGGGCCGCGCTACCGGAGAAGCTCCGTCCTCCGGCCACCGGAGCCCTGAGCGCGGGGCCGATTCCGTGTGAAGGCAATGAGGGCATGGGACGAATCGGATGATGGTCGCAGGTGCCTGCAACCGGGTGGAAGAGCCGTGAAGAACCACCCGAGCCGCCCGCATCGAATCCGGACATTCTGCCGACGGCCCGTGTGTTCCTTGCGCACAGGTTATTACCGCAGTTTATTTTACTACGTCGATGGTAACAAATCCCAGGAGAAGAACATATCCGTGATCTGGAGGTTCGTCTCGCCGAGCTGATGACAAGGATGGAGCATGACAAGAGAAGCGATCGCAGGGATTTGGCGTGAGTCTGAGGCCAAGCGTGTAAGGGGGGGGCCGGTTAAGGGAAGGAACCACCACGTGCCCGCCTATGTCTGGGATTTTCTGCTTGACGCCCGGGATTCGGGTGCGATAATACCGGGAAGGATCTTGAGGGCTTGCGCGGGCGGCGCCTCGGTGGACGTGATGGGCGTGGTGGCTTTCATGCCGAAATTCCACAGCACCGTCAGCCACGTCCCGGACAGATGGGATGTCGCGCTGGAGACCGGAGAGACGCACCCCATAAGGGTGATCGAGGTCGATGCCGGGAACGAGGTCGTGGTCTCGCGAAGAGCGGCTCTGATCACCGACGACGCGTGGGAAGCGGTCCGCGACGCGCACGAGGCTCGAAAGACCGTCGACGGCAGGATTGTGAAGGCGGTCAAGAACGGCTACATCGTCAACGTACTGGACGCGGAGGGCTACCTCTCGGACATCGGTCTGAGTCGGGAGCTGCGCCGCGAGGGAACGGAGCGCCTGCTGGGGCGCGAGGTCGAGTTGAAGATCATTCGCGTCCAGGATGGACAGCGACGGGTGGTGGTCTCGCAGCGGGCGGTCGGGGTGAGCGACGAGATGTGGGAGAGGCTGATCGAGCTCCGACGCTCGCAGGTGACGGTATGGGTGAAACTCGTCGACGCGCTGCCCAGCGGCGACGGCCTCGTCGATCTCTTCGGGGTCGAAGCCCTGGTCCGCGACCGTAATCCCGAACATCTTTGGCCGCACCCGCCTTGGTCGGCCCGAGACCACCTGGGCACGGTCATCCCGGTCCGCCTCGTCGATCTCGATGAAGGCTCGAGGGGTGCGCTCGCGTCACGAAACGCCGCGCTCGTCTCCAACGAAGATTGGTCCGGATTCACCGAAATCCACCGGCGTGGCGACGAAGTGGAATTCACGGTCGCCCAGATCCTCGACCAGGGGTTCCGCAGCGACTTGGGCGGCGTTCCCGCGTTCCTGCCGCACTCTCAGGCCGATCCGGGAATCCGGGAGCTAGCTGTCGAGGACCAGGTGGGCAGCTCGGTCCGCGCCAGAATCAGCGGGATCGATCACAAGGAAAGGGTCGTATGGCTGACCTGCAACGCCAACAGCAAGCTCAGGCAGGAGATTCTGCGCAACAGGCTCGCCAACGAGCTTCTGCCCGGCCAGGTGCGTGAAGCCCAGGTGAAACGCATCATCACCTACGGAGCCTTCGTCGACCTCGGCGGCGTGGACGCTCTCCTGCACCGCTCCGAAATGGCGTGGTACAGGGTGGACGATCCCACGGACGAGGTCAACGAGGGCGAGATCATCGACGTCAAAGTGCTGAGCATCGACGAGGAGAAGGGCCAGGTGTCGGTCGGTCGCAAGCAACTGCTTCCGGATCCCTGGCGCGGCGCGATGCGGAAGTACCCCGTCGGGCGCCGAGCCGCCGGCAAGGTCGGAAGGATAACGAGGTACGGCATTCTGGTCGACCTGGAGGTGGGCGTGACCGGTCTCGTCCATCAAAGCAACATCGATTGGTCGTCCCGACAGGACCCGCCTCGAGAGAGGGGGTTCGAACCGGAAGAGACGATCGAGGTCGTGGTGCTCGGAATCGAGGTCGAGACGCGGAGAATCTCTCTGGGCGCGAAGCAGCTCACCGTCGATCCGTGGATACTCCGGGAACCGTCGTTCACCCCGGGCACGAGAGTGGTCGGCAGGGTGGCCACGGTGGTACCTTTCGGAGCCTTCCTCGAGGTGGAGCCGGAGATGGACGGGCTGGTTCACCTCAGCGACATTTCGTGGGAAGAGGAGCCCACCGAAGCCTTGAAGGCGCTTCTCGAGGGAGACGACCTGGAGGTGGTCATACTCAGCTTCGATTCGATGGAACGCCGACTCGCGCTCGGACTCAAGCAGGTGACCGGGACCATACCCGACCTTGATCGCTACATGGCGGAGACCCGCGCTCTTATCGCTGAACCGAGCGAAACCGACGACGAGGCCCCGGAGCCCGCGCAGGGACGTCCGGGCGTCGAAACCCCGGCGAGGACGCCGACCAAGGCCAGCCCTATTCGGCCGGAGGCTGCTTGAGCCGGATCCTGGTCACGGGGGCGCTCGGACAGATAGGATCCTGGCTCGTGCCGGCGCTCAGAAGCGGCTACGGGCCCGATGCCGTGCTCGCGACCGACCTTCGGACGCCGGGCGAACGCCCGGATTCGTCGGTTAGGGCGAGCAAGCCCCGCTCGGCCCGAGAGGAGGGTCCCTTCCGTCGGGTGGATGCGACCGATCCCGCCGCGCTCGCCGAAGCGGTTCGAGATCACCGGGCCGACACCGTATATCATCTCGCCGCCATACTCTCGGCGGTGGGGGAGGAGAACCCGACGCGGACCTGGGCGGTCAACATGGGGAGCCTGGAAGCGGTGCTCGAGATCGCCAGGAGGCAGGGCTGCGCCCTATTCGTCCCCAGCTCCATCGCCGTCTTCGGCCCGGATTCGCCGGGGGACCCCGCTCCTCAGAACGGTCCGATGCGTCCGACCTCGATTTACGGCGTCACCAAGCTCGCCGGCGAGCTGCTCTGCGACTACTACCACCTGCGCTACGGCCTCGATGTCCGCGGCCTCCGCTACCCCGGTCTCGTCTCCTACGGGGCGCCGCCGGGCGGCGGGACCACCGACTGGTCTGTCGAGATGTTCGACTACGCCGTCCGCGGGCGTCCCTATCCCAGTTTTCTGCATCCCGATACCCGGCTCGACATCATGTACATGCCCGACGCCGTGAGGGCCGCCATGGAGCTGATGGAGGCCGACGGCACCCTGCTGCGCCATCGAAACTCGTACAACGTCACCGCCATGCAGCTCTCCCCCGGACTGTTGGCGAAGGAGATCCGAAAACACATTCGCGGCTTCACGGTAAGCCACGATCCCGATCCGGTCAGGCAGGCGATCGCCGATTCATGGCCCGACCGGCTCGACGACAGAGCCGCGCGCGCGGACTGGGGTTGGCGGCACGAGTTCGACTTGGGATCGATGACCCGCGACATGGTTGATCACAACAGGAGGGAACGAGCCGTCGACGCGGATGCGTCGCGGGCGGGCGACGAACCGCGCTCGGACCGCTCTCCCTCGCAGATCGCTTCGCGGTCGGACCGCGCGCGCAAGGAACCGGCCGCTCCAGCGGCCGCCGGGGTATAGACGACCCGTGGACAAACCTCCGCATGTGGGCCGCTGACAGGTGGCCATAGACCGACTCGACAAAACCGTCTCCGCCCATGTGGAGGCTCTTCACGCCGCCGGCACTGCCAAGGGCGCCGAAGCGGTGGTGCGGGCGGTGCTTCCCGCCGCCGGGGCGCGCGGCCCCCGGTTCCGGCTCAGGGGCGAGGGCGCGCGCGAGTTCATCCGCCTCAACTCCAACTCCTATCTCGGGCTCGGACTCCATCCCGAGGTGATCGAGGCGGAAGAAGAGGCCGCTCGCAGGTTCGGCGCGGGCCCGGGCGCGGTGCGCTTCATCTCGGGGAGCTACGAGCCTCATGTGGAGCTGGAGGCGGCCCTCGCCCGGTTCCACGGGAGAGAAGCGGCGGTAATCTTCTCGTCGGCCTACGCGGCCGTGATCTCCACCCTGGCTCCCCTCGCCACCGGCGAGACCGTTCTCGTGTCGGACGAGCTCAACCACAACTGCATCATCAACGCCATGCGACTCGTGCGTCCGGCCGGCAAGGCCATCTACCCGCACAACGACGCCGGGGAGCTCGACAGGATGCTGGGCGAGTGGCGGGGGAGAGCGAAACGAGCGCTGGTCGTCACCGACGGCATTTTCTCGATGCGTGGCGATCCCGCGCCGCTCCCGGAAATCATGGAGATCTGCGCGCGCCACGACTCCGCCTATCCCGAGAACGTTGTCGTCGTGGTGGACGATTCCCACGGAGTGGGGGCGTTCGGACCGACCGGAAGAGGTACCGAGGAGCAGCTCGCCGCGCCGCCCGCCGACATTCTGATCGGCACGCTCGGCAAGGCGTTCGGGGTGAACGGCGGCTACGTGGCGACCAGCGCCGCCTGCGCCCGCTTCCTGAGAGAGAGCTCGCAGATGTACATCTACTCGAACCCCATCACGCCGGGCGAAGCCTCCGCAGCCCTCAAGGCCCTCGAGATAGTGGACAGCGCCGAGGGCAGGGAACGCATTCTGCGGCTCAGGGGGCTGACAGCCAGATTCGAGACCGGACTCGGCGAGCTGGGTGTCGAAACCATCCCCGGCGAGCATCCGGTGGTGCCGCTCATGATCCGGAACACCGCGAGAACGAGGGCGCTCGTGGATCACCTTTACGAGGCCGGCGTCCTGGTCACCGGGCTCGCCTACCCCGTGGTGCCCGAGGGCGACGAGGAGATCCGCACCCAGATCAACGCCGACCACACCGAAGCCGACATCGACTACGTGCTCGATGCGCTATCGAGGTTCGAGGATGACTGACCGACCTGGAGAGAACGAGACCGCCTCCGACCGCCGCGCGTTCCTGAAGACGGCGGCGACGCTCGCGGCTGCGGGCACCGTCGCTCCCGGAGCGCTGGGAGCGCGCTCCCCGGAGGCGGGGGACGCTTCCGCCGGGGCGGGAATCCGACCGGACCGGCAGGAGGTGCCGTCCGTCCCGCTCGGCAACGGCGAACATCCCGCCCTTGCCTATCAGGCCTATCCGGGCGGAAACGGCGTCCTGACGGAGCGGATGTGGCGCGAGCACGGAAGCGCGCTCTTCGCCCGCAGCGAGATCGGGATCGCTTCCTGGGAAGGGCCGGTGCCCACCGACCCCGAGGAGATCGCCTTTCTGCCGGTTCACCGCCTAGCCGCGCTCCTCCGTGACGAGCGCGTCACCTCCTCCGAGCTCACCGCCATCTACCTGGAGCGGTTGAAGCGCTTCGATCCGGTGCTCATGTGCGCGGTGACGATCCTGGAGGATCGGGCCATGGAGGAGGCGGCCGCGGCCGACGCCGAGATCTCCGCAGGCGACTGGCGCGGCCCTCTGCACGGCGTGCCCTACGGTCTCAAGGATCTCTTCAGCGTGCCCGGGGCTCCCACCACCTGGGGTCACGGCGAGTACGCAGGGCGGGTGATCGACGAAGAGGCCGAGGTCGCGGTTCGGCTGCGCCGGGCGGGGGCGGTCCTGATCGCCAAGCTCTCCACAGGCGAGTTCGCGCGCGGGGACCGCTGGTATAGGGGACGCACGCGCAACCCGTGGAACACCGAAGAGGGATCGAGCGGTTCGTCGGCGGGACCCGGGTCCGCCACCGCGGCGGGGGCCGTCGCCTTCGCGATCGGTACCGAGACCCAGGGATCCATCGTCTCACCTTCCAGGCGCTGCGGTCTGAGCGCGCTCCGCCCCACTTTCGGACTTGTCAGCAGACATGGGGGCATGGTGCTTTCGTGGAGCATGGACAAGATCGGTCCCATGTGTCGCTCCGCCTTCGACTGCGCGCTCGTCTTCAATGCGATCCGGGGCACGAGCGAGCTCGATCCGTCGACGGTGCCGGCACCGTTCGCATTTCGCCCTGACGCCGGCATCGACGCCTATCGCATCGGCTACGCCGAGGACGCTCCCGAAGAGGCGCTGGAGCGGCTGCGCGGGGTTGGAGCGAATCTCGTTCAGATGACGGAGCTGCCCAGCGGGAGCTCGAATTCGCTCAGCGTCGAGTCTTCGGCGGCCATGGACTATCGGATCGCTCCCGGCGGGGTCGAGCCCGAGCCGGTACCCGACGATCTTCCCGGTGCCGAGAGACGGAACCGAACCCGCTTCCGCGGCGGCCGAGCTGTTAGGGCGATCGACTACGTGAACTCGCAGCGGCGCAGGCTCCTCCTCATGCGCGAAATGGAGGCGGCCATGGCGGAGGTCGACATGTTCGTGAGCGGATCCGGCCAGGTGGGCCTTACCAATCAGACCGGGAACCCTGCGGTGGTGTTGCCGTACGGCTTCGGCGCGCGCAACCCGGACGCGGACTCGCCCACGATCATGCCCCTTTCCACGACTCTCGTCGGCCGCCTCTTCACCGATGCCGACCTGCTGAACGTCGCCCACGCCTTCCAGCGCGAGACCGCCTGGCACCTGAGGCGTCCGGACACCTCCCAGCTCGGATCGTAGCGAGGGAGAACGGAGCGTGAGCCGGCGTCGTCCGTGTCCGCCCGTTCGTCTCCGCGTGCCGGCGATGCTCGTGATCGCGGCCGCGTTCGTCTGGGGCTGCGTCGAACGAACGGAAGCCGACTTCCCGGGGGTCTCCGAGATCACGGTCGCCGAAATCCAGGCGGGGAACGCCGCCGATCCCGACTTCACCGTCGCGCTCGGCGAGGCTACGCTGGCGCAAGTACTGGCACACGAGGAGCGTTACAACGCCTTCGTCTCGTTAAATCCGGAGTTGGTCGAACAGGCGCGGAGCCTGGCCCGGGAGTACGCCGAATTCGGGGCGCGCGGTCCCCTGCACGGGGTCCCCGTGGCCGTCAAGGACAACATCGACGTGGCCGGGATGGTGACTACCGTCGGATTCGACGGCTTCAGCGCGGCCGCCGGAGGCGTCGACATGGTCCCCGAACGTGACGCGACCGTGGTGGCCCGCCTGAAGGCCGCGGGCGCGCTCGTCGTCGGCAAGACGAACCTTCCCGACTTCGCGGGGCACGGTACCCGCACCCGGAGCAGCGTGGCCGGAACGACTCTCAACCCCTACGACACCACGAAGGCTCCGGGCGGGTCGAGCGGCGGGACGGCGACGGCGGTCAACGCCAGTTTCGCGGTGGTGGGGCTGGGCACCGAGACCGGCGGATCGATCCAGAACCCGGCGGCGGCGCAGGGGCTGGTAGGGGTGAAGCCGACGCAGGGTCTGATTCCCATCGACGGCATCTTCCCGCTCTCGGCCTACTACGTGGACGTGGTCGGTCCGCTCACGCGTTCGGTCAGCGACGCGGCGATCATGATGGACGTGATCAGCGGAGACTCCTCCTACGGTGAACGTCTGGAGAGCGCGGCCGCCGAGCCCCCCTCGCTCGTCGGCATCCGCTTCGGGCTCGTGGGAGAGGGATGGCGCGACGACTGGCTGCCTCTGGATCCCTCAACCGAGGACGAGTACCGGAAGGCGATCGCCGTGCTCGAGCAACTGGGGGCGGAAACCGTGGAAACCCCGTTCGCGGGGAGCGGCTTCAAGGAGCTCTATTCCGAGCGACCGCGAGTGAACACCTTCGTTCACGACATCGCCGGCTACATGCGCGGACTTGGCGAGAGAGCGCCGTTCGACCGCGTCGAGGAGTGGGAGGAGCTCTCGGGGCGTGACCTGCCCCGGGCGCGCGGCGACACCGCCGACCCCGGCGAGACCGACGCAGGGAGAGCCTTCGAGCGGTGGCGGACCGAGATCCTCCAGGCATTTCGCGATACGTTCGACCGTCACGACCTGGACGGCCTCTTTTTTCCACAGGCAGGAGCTCCCAGCCGGGATCTCGTGGAGGACCCTGAGCGGCCCGACCACAACCCCAACAATTGGCCCGAACTTCCCAGCAACATCGTCAACGATATGGGGCTGCCCACGGTGGCGATGCCCGCGTCACACTACCCGAACGGTCTTCCCTTCGCCGTGGCGTTCATCGGGGAGCCGGGAAGCGACGGCGCTCTCCTGGAGTGGGCGTTTGCGCTGGAACGCGCGACCCAGGCGAGAGTGCCCCCGGCGCTCGCTCCCGTCGACACCGTCGCCTCCGCCGACCCGGCGTCCTCGCCGAGTCCGGCGCGGGAGTAGAGGCCGCCGGGTTCAACTCTTCCGGTGGCTGAGTTGTCTACCTCGAAACGGGCTGCAAGCGGCCCTCGACCGCCCGAGGGCCTCTCCCGACACGAAGCCGGACCCTGAGCGCGGTTGCCACCTGCGGGCGCTCAGCCGCCTTACTCCGAACCGCGCAAGATGCCAACCTCGATTCTTCGTTCCGCCGCAGGCGGACTGGTCCTCGCATGTGCGGTCGTCTCGACCGGTCTCGCACCCGAGGCGACCTCGGCGCAGGATCTGCCGAACGTCTTTTTCGACTGCGACGGCCGTCGGTGCAACCGCCAGTACTTTCGCACCGAGATCACCTGGGTGAACTGGGTGAACGACAAGGAAGTCGCCGACGTGCACATCATCATGACCAGCCAGGGAGCCGGCTCGGGCGGGCGGGAATACATCCTCGACTTTATCGGCACCGATCCGTTCGAACCTTACTCGGACAGCCATTCCTACCGGTCGTTTTCCACGGACACCGAGGTCGAAACGCTCGACGGGATCACCCAGGTCATGAGCTTGGGGATGGCGCTCTTCGCGAACCACGAAGGCTACCGGGACCTGGTCGACGTTGTGGGACCTGATCCGGACGAATCGAACAAGCAGTTCATCGTGTCGCAGGACGATGTGAACGACCCTTGGAACCTCTGGGTTTTCAGCGTCAACGGCCAATTCGAGGTAGGTGGGGAGTCCACCTACTCCAACACGCGGTTGAACTCCACCCTTTCGGCGGGCAGGACCACGCCCGACTCGCGAGTGAGCTTCTGGGGCACGGTCCGCCACAATCGGGTCTCGATCGAACTCACCGACTCGACGTTCGTGGACACGCGCACCGACTGGGACATAAACAACACGCTCATCTACCCGATCGCGGCGCACTGGTCGCTCGGGGTCCAAAGCCAAGCGGGCAGGATGGTGCGCGTCAACCAGGACTTCCGGGCGGAGATGACGGGCGCCGTCGAGTACAGCGTGTTCCCCTACGAGGAGGCGACTCGCAGGGCTTTCACCTTCTACTATCGCGTGGGCCCGGCCTATCGGAGATATCTCGAGCGGACTCGGTACGACGAGATGGAGGAAACGCGCTGGGAACAGACGCTCCAGATCAGGTTTTCGGCGCGTCAGCCCTGGGGCAACGCCGACTTCAGCGCGACCGGCTCCCACTTCCTCCACGATTTCGACCGCAATCTGCTCCGGCTCGACAGCTCCTTCGAGTTCAGGATCGTCCGCGGGCTCTCCTTCAGCGTGGGCGGCAACGTTGCCTGGGTGGATGACCAGATCTACCTTTCCGCAGGTGGGGTCACCGACGAGGAGGCGCTTCTTCGCCTCCAGCAGCGGGCGAGCAGTTTCGACTACGAGTTCGAGTCCGGGTTCCGGATCCAGTTCGGTTCGATCTACAACAACGCCGTGAACAACCGGATCGGTCGCCGCTGGTAGGCGCCACATCTCCGACCGCGCTTCACTCCAGGCGGGTCCCCTGACGTCGAACCGGCCGTCCACCGAGGGGTAGGGTGAACCCGCTCGGTAGCCCAGGCGAGAGCGGATGTCCGCAGGTGCCGAGTCCGTAAGCCGCTTCCGCATCGAAATTCGGAGGGAGGACCGTTGGCCGGCCACAACAAATGGTCTAAGATCAAACGCAAGAAGGCGGTGAACGACGCCCGCCGCGGCGCTCAATTCACCAAGTTCATTCGAGAGATCACCGTAGCCGCTCGGGACGGAGGCGGCAATCCCGAGTTCAACTCCCGGCTGCGACTCGCGGTCGATACCGCCAAGACGGCGTCGATGCCCGCCGAAAACATCGAGCGCGCAATCAAGAAAGGTACCGGCGAGCTCGAAGGCGTCAGCTACGAAGAGGTCACCTACGAGGGCTACGGACCAGGCGGGGTCGCCATCTTCGTCGAGTGTCTGACCGACAACACCAACCGCGCGGTCGCTGCGGTCAGACACGCCCTGGCCAAGCACGACGGGAGTCTGGGCACGGGCGGCTCGGTCGCCTGGCAGTTCGAGCGGCGCGGACAGGTGATCGTCGACGCCGGCGCGGTCTCCGAGGACGAGCTCTTCGAGGCGGCCCTGGAAGCGGGAGCCGAAGACATCGCGAGCGAGGGCGACGAGTTCGTGGTGACCACCGAGGTGTCCGACTTCCAGGAAGTCCAAGACGGGCTCCGCGATGCGGGAATACCGGTGGCCTCAGCCACTCTCACCATGATTCCCAGGAACGAACAGGCGGTCTCCGGGCGCGACGCGGAGCGGCTTGTGAGTCTGCTCGAAGCTCTGGAAGACCTCGACGACGTTCAAAGCGTGCACACGAACGCCGATATCGACGAGACTGAGCTGGCAGGGGTCTGACGGCTTAGATGAGCTGAAGCCCCAGCTGCTGGTAGCACCTGCCGGCGTATGGCTCCTGTTCGCTACGCATGGTCCGGCGTTCGGCGAAGCTCCACCCCTTGCTTGTTGACGACGCGCTGGGGTGGGTTGGGCATGGAGCTACGGCAGTGCCGGCAAGCCCTCCCGCTCAGCGCCAAAGCCAGCCGCTTGTCTGTGCAGAGGAAGGTCAGCGGCTGCGCGAGGTGCTCGTGGAGATGGTCGTCGAGATCGACCCGGCATGGAAGTGATGTTCAGCCGCGGGATCCCGGACGCCGCCGCCTAGAGACGGTGAGCGCCGAGTTCGGCGCGCAATGCGCGCAGCTTCGTCCGACCATCGTCGGAACTCCCTCGGAGGAGGCGGGTTCGGTGACGATCCGACGTGACGCTGCGGGCGCCGCGGGCACCTCCGTCTTAATGCCGGTCATCCCACTTCCCTCCGCCTCCGTTCCCGGGGCAGGTCAGGTTGAAGCCGAGTCGAAATCCAGTCCAGCTCCATCGGTCCCG